>JAIBAQ010000068.1 GCA_019695095.1 Candidatus Hydrogenedentota bacterium | reverse complement strand
GCCGCGACCGCGCCCCTACACGCTCTCAATCACCACCAGCTTGCCCGCGGCCTCCAGCTTCTCCCTCAACAACGGAACAATCGTTGTGCGCGGCAACACGCGCTGCTGTCGAAAACTGATGTCATTCCCCGCGACGTTCGGCGCATTGCCCATGATGATATTGATTCGGTCCGCCTCTCGCAGCAACGCGCACAGCCTCGTAACACCGCTGTCTTCGTCGCTCTGCCCCAAATCCTCGTCGAACACATTGAAGACTTGGTTCAACGTAACCGCGCCTTCCGTCACTAGGTCGATGCCGGGTAGATAATAATGAGGCGGCGCGATAAGACTTGTCGCATCCTGCGCGACCTGAAGCTTCGCCCCGAGAAACCGCGCAACAATCTGGGCAGTCGTCGCGCCACACACAACCTTCGCGCCATCCATTGACAGGAAACGCTTGGTCACGCCCCCGTCCATCGACTTTGATAGAGGGGCTCCGGTGAAGATGTTGACCACATGCCCCTGCCGGCACAACGCCAGCGCAACGGTACAATCGTCTCCCGGCAACTTCCTCCAATACGTTCGCGCCTGATCGTGCACCAACTTGGGAATTCGCCTCGCTGGCGTGCGCTCGCTCAACAACGAGCAGACAAAATCGCAGACGCCCTCCGCTCCCCATCCTTCCGGCAAGCCCGTTCCAAGCCCCGCCTGCGTGATGCCGTCGCTCACCAACAGAATCCCCTCGTTCGGCTCGATGAAACAATTCGCCTCGCCGATGATGGCTCGATCGATTGTGGTGATGTGTTGCTTGAATAACGAGGCCGTGCGGCGATACACCACGATGGGCGGCGGCATTTCGTACGTCAGCGCCGTCGCCTGCCCATTGTTTAATACCTGCAACAACGAAAACGCGGCATAAGGTAGATTGGCCCCGCGCGCTTCGTTCATCGTTTGCACCAACGCCTGAAACGCCTCGCGCAGGCTATACCCGCGCCGCTGCAACTCCAGCAAACGCGATGCACACAATGTTGCGGCAATGTTGGCCTTGATTCCCGACCCCAACCCGTCGCAACAAAGCACTGTCGTGTATGCGGCAGTGCGCTCAACCTCTACCCGATCGCCACACACCGATCCCGCCCGCTTCGAGGTCTGGACCAACTCGACGTCAACGTGCGTATACATAGAGCGGCAACTACATCCAGTGATCGCCGGCCTTCTTCGGCTTCTCGGCGGCAAGGTTGATCATGTTGCGCAACAGCTCTTCACTGCGCGCCGTGCTTTCCCCCAGGAACTGCGCAAGCTGCTGCGCCATCAACACCTGATGCTCCATCAGTTCGTGAGCCTGACGCACCGTGTCGGATCGCAACCGCTCCAACTGCTTTTCGTTGGCCTGAAAACGCGTGATGTTCACGAATATCCCCACCAACTGACGGTCTTCGGGCAATGCATAAAGCAATTGGTGGCAAGCCAGATTGTACTTGTCGTGGCGTACCGTCGTTTCAATCAGACCTTTTTCCGAACCCAGCAATTGCTCGAACAAAGCCGGATCCATCAAATACGAAATCGGTTTTCCCAACACCGCATCCGTGCACATGAAAAACGCCCGGAACGCAGGGTTCATGCCGATGATGTTAAGACGATCGTCCAGAATCACAATGCCGTTGGGACTCGTCTCGATGATCCGATCCGTACGCTGTTCCGCCAACCGCCGCATAAACGGAATACACATCTCCGGTTCCGCCATGCCCTGCAATACCGCGATGGCCTTCTCGCGGCAACTCGAATAACCGCAAGACCCGCAATTGAGCTGGTCATCGGGATTGGCCTTGCCCGTGCGGCTAAGCACCGACGCAATTTCCTCCTCGGAGAATTCCGTCTGCAATTCGACCGGATGACTGACGAAATGCGCCGTGAGATCCTGCAACGAGCACGCATGCTCGGACTCAACTCCGGGATTCGCCTCCGCATATTCGATCACTTCGCCGCGCCGATCGAATACGTTGCTGTCTGCGCCCATGCCGGGCCCATTTACACAGCCCTGCGAACAAAACAGCGGTTCGATCAGCACGGGCCGCCGCGACCGGCGCAAACTGTCCAACGCCTGGCGAAGATCTTCCACCCCGCTCACCGGAATGCAATCCAAATCCAAATAGTCCGCGTGAAGCGCCGCGGTGCGCGCGAGACCTCCAGGCAGCGGAAAATAGCGGGCGTCACCCGCCGGCTTGTCGTCGAAATCGCTCTCCTCGCACTGCGCGAGGTCAATGCCCTCTTCCTCCAACCAGTTGCGCAGCTCGGCAAACGTCAACACGCAATCCACCGCGCCCGCTGCCTCGTTCCTCGCAAGCTCTTCCTTCTTCGCGACGCACGGCCCGATGAATACAACCTTCGTCTCCGGACCCAGCTTCTGCTTGATGTGTTTACCATGCGCGACCATCGGCGACACCACCGGAACCAAGTAGGGAACAAGGTCGGGTTGATACCGCTCCACATACGTCACCACGGCCGGACAGGCCGTGCAAATATGCGGCTGCTGCTCCTGCTCGACGACGCGCGCGGTTTCATGCGCCACGGCAAACGCGCCAATCGACGTCTCCGCGATATGCCGGAATCCCAACCGCCGCAACGCCCCGGGAAGCCGCTTCTGCTCCCACTCCGTGAATGCCGCCGCAAACGACGGCGCAATACTCGCCGAAGTCTTGGCCCCGGAAGCAATCAGGCGCGCCGCGCGATCGGCGTCGTGCCGGAACGTCTTCGCGTGCTGAGGACACTCTCGGATGCACGTCCCGCACGAGATGCAACGTTCCTCCACAACAAAAGCCTGCCCCTTGTGCATGCGGATCGCCTTAACGGGGCACGCGCGAAGACACCGGTAACAGTCACGGCACCGCGCGCGATTCGTGAAAACGACTTGTCCTGCTTTCTGTCCTGCATCCATTCTGGGGCGCCTGTATCGAGTTATGTCGTTCGGGGCGGCCATACACAGCCACCCCGAACACGACGTATGAGGATTGGTTAATTGACTTCAGAAACGTTGCCCTGGAATTGCTTCTCCAGGAAGCGGCGAAGACCCGCCGCCACTTGGCGCTCAAAGTCCTGCAATGTCGAGACCCGCGGGTCCTTCGGCTCATCGCCAATGTTTTTCAGTACTTGCCGCATCTCCCCGGGCGTATAGCAATCCAGCAGTTTCTCGACTTCGCGGTCCAGCACCTCGCTGGCCTTTTCAAGCGTGCACTTCTCGATGACCGTGTCCTCGATGCGTACCGTGGGACCACGATCGCAACGCTCGTAACAGAACGTGGCCTTAACGTCCACGTAGTCTTCAAGGCCATTGTCTTTTACGTATTTTACCAGTTGTTGGAGCAAGTTGCCTGCCCCGCGCACGTGACAACTAGTCCCCAGGCACACGCTCACGGACAGCCGCTCCACGTTCTTCCCCGCAACCAGCGATATGCTCGTGCCCGAGATTCGGCGGCGGCTCTTGTAATGCGTGTGCAACAGCTCATGGGCCTTAGGACCGCCGATTTCGCCCATGCACTCTTTGTACTGCTGCGAAACGTATGGATTCGCCTCGGCGCTGTGCAAGTCCAACATCCGGTCAGCGTTATACAACCCCTGCGTGCGCTGTTGCCGGTCGCCGAAATGCTTCGGTATGGGCTGTCCCGCACCGCCAACGCACCCTCCCGGGCACGCCATGACCTCGATCAGGTCGTAGTCGCTCTTACCCGCCCGGACTCGGTCCGCCACCCGTTGCGCATTCGCCAACCCATGCACGATAGCCAGCTTCAGCGTGATATCGCCCACCGCGATGCTTGCCTCGCGCAAACCGTCCTCGCCGCGAACATCGTGAAATTCGACGTTCTCCAATTCCTTCTGCGTCACCTGGCGCACCGCATACCGCAACACGGCCTCGGTCACCCCGCCGGAATTGCCGAAGATCATTCCCGCGCCCGTCTTGAACCCAAACGGAAGATCCAATGACCCCGGTTCCAGATTCACGAAGTCAAGCCCCGCCTCTTCGATCATGCGCGCCAACTCCTGCGTGGTCAGCACATGGTCGACGTCCGGCGCGCCTTCATGATTGAACTTGTCCAACTTGGCTTCCGCCTTCTTCGCGGTGCAAGGCATGATCGACACCACCACAAGGTCTCTTCTGTCGATGCCGAAGGTCTGAGGCAAGGTCTCCTTGGCCAGAGAACCAAACATCTGCTGCGGAGACTTGCAGCTCGACAGATTCGGCAGCAATCCGGGATAAAACTGCTCCGCATACTTCACCCATCCCGGACAACAAGACGTAAACTGGGGCAATCGCTCGCCCTTTAGTTTCCGCTTCAAGAACTCGTTCGCCTCTTCAATCACCGTTAGGTCCGCGGTAAACGAAGTATCGAAGACCTTGTCGAAACCCATCCGCCTCAGCGCCGTAACGATCTGCCCCGTCGCCACCGTTCCGGCGGGCATTCCAAACGCCTCGCCAATCGCAACGCGCACCGCCGGCGCAATCTGGGCCACCACCTTCTTCTTGGTGTCGTGCAGTGACTTCCACACGGCATCCACTTCAGACTTCGGCGTCAACGCTCCCGTCGGACACACGCGCGCGCACTGGCCGCAGTACACGCACTCCACCGCATTCAGGTCCTTATTGAACGCAGGCGCTACCGCCGCCAGTGCCCCGCGATGCGCAAAATCGATCGCGCCGATCCCCTGGATCTCCGCGCACAGGCGCACACAATCGCCGCACAGGATGCACTTGTTCGGGTCACGCACGAGCGACGGACTGGATGCATCGACCGTCTGCGGTTTGCGGGTCGCATCGAAGCGCACCTTGTCCACACCCAAGCGCCGCGCGATGTCCTGCATGCGGCACATGGCGCTCTTCGGACACGTCGGACAGCTCTTGTCGTGGTCGGCCAGCAACAACTCAATCGTCATCTTCCGCATCTCGCGGATTTCCGCCGTGGATGTTTTCACAACCAATCCCGGCTCCGGCGGCTGCGAACAAGACGCCACGATCCCACGCCCTTCAATATCTACGATGCAGAGACGGCACGCGCCGTACACGCTCAGTTCGCTGTGGTAACAAAACGTCGGAATATCGATACCGCTCTTGCGGATCATCTCAAGCAAATTGCGTTCGCCCTCAATGGGTACCGGGCGTCCGTCAATCGTAATCGTTTGCTCGTCGTTCATGACTAACTCCTCACAATCGCGTTGCTGTTGCAGCCGCGTATACATTCACCGCATCGAATACAGGTCTCGTCACTGATCGTATAGGGCTGCGTCTTGCTTCCCGTGATCGCGCCCACCGGACACTTGAACGCGCACAAACCGCACATCGTGCACAGGGTCGCGTCGATCGAATAATCGACCAATGACGCGCACGACCCCGCCGGACAACGCTTCTGATACACGTGCGCTTCAAGTTCCGCCCGGAAGTTGCGAAACGTCGACAGCACCGGATTCGGGGCCGTTTTGCCCAGTCCGCACAACGACGCCTTCTGCACCGTAACCGCCAGCTTCTGCAAAAGCTCCAGCGTTTGCTCCGTCGCCGTACCGTCTATGATCCGGTCCAGCAGGGCAAGCATCTGCTTCGTGCCTTCACGGCACGGCACGCACTTGCCGCACGACTCGTTCTGCGTGAACTGCATAAAAAACCGCGCCATCTTCACCATGCACGTGCTCGTGTTCATGACAACCAGACCGCCCGAGCCGACCATGGCGCCGATGCCGCGCAGCGAATCGAAATCCAACGGCAGGTCGAGGTGCTCTTCCGTCAGACATCCGCCCGACGGACCCCCGATCTGGACCGCTTTGAAATTCTCCGGACGTATCACGCCCCGGTCATCCGTAACGCCGCCGCCGATGTTGAAGACAATCTCTCTCAACGTCGCGCCGAACGGAACCTCGATGAGGCCCGTGTTCGCCACGTGACCCGTCAGCGCGAACGTCTTGGTGCCCGGCGATCCTTCTGTGCCCAGCTTGCGGAATTCCACCGCGCCCATCCGCAGTATCAGCGGGATAGACGCCAACGTCTCGACGTTGTTGATGACCGTCGGCTTGTTCCAAAGACCCTTCTGCGCGGGAAACGGCGGCTTCGGAGTCGGCATGCCACGCTTCCCTTCGATTGACGCAATGAGGGCCGTCTCCTCGCCGCAGACAAATGCCCCCGCGCCTTCCATCACATGGCACGTCAGACTCTGGCCGGAACCAAACACGTCGTCCCCCAGAATCCCGTAGGCCGTCGCTTCTTCCACCGCTCGCCGGATTCGCTGAACCGCGAGCGGGTACTCCGCGCGCACATACACATACGCTTCGTCGGCGCCAATCGCGCGCGCCGCGATCATGATCCCCTCGATCACGCTGTGCGGATTACCTTCCATGACACTGCGATCCATGAACGCCCCGGGATCGCCTTCGTCCCCGTTGCAGATCACATACTTCTTGGGCCCGGGCTGCTTCAACGTAAGCGCCCACTTGCGTCCCGTCGGGAAACCGCCGCCGCCGCGCCCGCGCAGACCGCTCAAGGTAATCTCTTCGCAGATGACTTCCGGCTTCATGTGCAGAAAAGCCCGCTGCGCCGCAACGTATCCGTGCGCGCTGATGTACGCCCGGATATCGTCTGGATCGACGTCGCCGCACGCCTTCAATACCGAACGCGTCTGCCGCGTATAGAAAGGTATCTCGCTCGTGCCCCGGCAAACGGTCTCCGTACTCGGATCAACATAGAGCAACCGCTTTACAACCTGCCGGTCGCGCAACGTCCGCAACACGATTTCCTCAACGTCCTCTTCCTGGACACGAACGTAAAGCAAGCCGTCGGGTTCTACCGTAACCAGAGGTCCCATCTGACAGAAACCCTGGCAACCGCTCTTGGAAACCCAAGCACCTTGATTGACGTTCGATTCCGCGGCGTGGTCCTCTGTGCGCAGTTCCGTGACAACATCCAGCCCGGCAGCGTCGATTCGTGACACGAGCTCGTCGTATACCCGAAGTGCGCCATTCGCAACACAACCTGTTCCCGCGCACACAATGATTCGGCGCGTGGTCTGCTTCGCCGCAAGGGCGTACTCATCCCGGATTTGCTCCAGGTTTACAGTCTCGGTTACTGCCATACTCATTGCCCCACCTCCGCCTCAATCAACTCTTCCACCAATTCAACGGCCAGATCCGGCGTCACCTGCCCATGCACCGTGTCGTTAATCAGCATCACCGGCGCCAGCCCGCATGCCCCCAAACACGCTACCGTCTCCACCGTGAACAGCATGTCCGCCGTCGTGTTGTTTTCCTCGTCCAACCCCAGCTTGCGCCGCAGCGCGTCCAGAATCCCCGACGAACGCTTCACGTGGCACGCCGTCCCGTCGCACAGACGAATCACGTACTTTCCCTTGGGCTTCAGCGCGAAGTGAGCGTAAAACGTCGCCACTCCGTACAGCCGCGCCGGCGGCACGCCCAGTGCCGTCGCGATATACGTAAGCACTTCCTGCGGCAGGTAGCGGTAAACCTCCTGCACGGCCTGCAAGATCGGAATCATCTTGGAAGCATCGTGCCCATATCCGTCCAGAATCTCGCGTACCTCGCGAAACTTCTCCGGGGCCATCTCGATACAATACGTCTCCGTGACTGTCATCTCGCTCACTCCCAATTGCTATGAGCCGGGGCCACGCCTAACGCAGCCTTTAGCTTGCTCGAAAGAACCGCAAAACTTGCGAACAGATCCTCGTTCTGCACAATCACACTCTCCGGCAAGGTCAACGAGGCCGGAGTGAAATTCCAAATCGCCTTGACTCCCCCAAATACCAGCAGGTCCGCCGCTTCCTGGGCCGCATCCGCCGGCGTCGTGACGATCCCGATGTGAACGTGCATCCGGGCTGCCAGACTCGGAAGCTTCTCCACCGCCAACACCTCTTTGCCGCAGATGGTCTTCCCAATCTTCTCGGGGTCCTTGTCAAACGCCGCGACAATGTTCAGGCCGTACTGGTTGAAAGACTGGTGGTGAATCAGCGCCGTGCCCAGGCTCCCTGCCCCCACCACGAAAGCGTCCGTAACGTTCTTCCACCCCAGGAAGGCTTCAATGGACTCAATCAGGTCGGTCACCGGGTATCCCACCTTGGGGCGGCCAATGATCCCGGTTGCCGCCAAGTCCTTACGCACCTGCGTCGGGTCAAGTCGCAGCTCGGTTCCGATGCGGCTGCACGAGACCACTTCGCGGCCTCGGCTCGCAAGTCCTTTCAAATAATGATGATAAGCGGGAAGCCGACGAAGGGTCGGTTCCGGAATGTGCTTTACGTCCGGCTGGGGACTAACCTGAACTGTCGTCATCTGGACCTCCTACAACTCCCACTCACTCTATCGAGAAAGTTTTATCGAGAAAAATATATCGAGAAACTTTTCTCGATAAATATACCGCACAATTTCCCCCCTGTCAAGTAGTCATGAAAAGTAGCCCCAGAAAAGAGCTTCAGAAAGATACGATGGCAGGCAGATCTAGATAATAGGGTGACCGTCCCAAAAGCAGAAGCCGCGTACTGCGGCGCAGCCGTCCTCGACCGTGATTCTTAATCCCCCAGACGCACCAGCACCCTATCGACTACGGCACTTCTCACCGTCCACACGGTCCCACCGGCCCCATAGGCCCCATAGGACCTATCAGTCACATAGGATCCCCATCGGCGTTCGTCGCTGGAACGCGAACCATCGTGCCATCGAACGCGCTCTAGATCCCCGCGTTCTTCCTCAACCGCATCAGCGCCTGAACCGTTTCCTCGGGAATCAACCCGTGCTTATCCGGCGGCACATCCAGAAGCAAATTCACGCCGCGCTCCTTGCAGGCTGCGAACTGCTTGGCAAGCTCGTCGTCCGCGCGCGGCTTATCGCCTTCCACCCAGAACCACTCTTTTCCGACGGGATCGCAGACTTCGCCGGGCATGTAGTACTCCTTGCCCTCGATGGTCCGCCACTTCTGATACCCCTTCTCGACAGGCAGACTACGTTCAATCGCGATAATGTCTGACGGCCACGCGTAGTCGACGTTGTAGTCTTCCTGCGTGGAAATTCCGCTGTTCATCATGATGATAGTGTCGGGCTGCAATTCCGCCACGTACTTATACAGAAACGTTCGGTAACCGCGCCCCAACACGCCCGGGATATCGATCCACGTCTCCGCAATAGGTCCGTACTGCGTGAGCAACTCCGTAATCTGCGCCGTCTGAAATGTCTGATACAACGACGTCGTATACGCAGGCAACTCTTTGCCCTTGTCCGACGGCGTCTGGCTGCCAAACCGGTTGTGGTTGTCCCACGAGCAATAGTAGAAGCCCGGCAACACTCCCTTTTCGCGGCAGGCCTCCACAAACTTCCCGACAACATCGGTCTTGTCCGGGCTGTTCACCACGCTGTAATCGGTGTGTTTGGTAGGCCACAAACAATGACCCGCGACGTGCTTCGTCGTAAGTACCGCGTACTTCATGCCCGCATCGCGCGCCACCGATATCCACTGCCCCACATCCAGCTTGTCCGGGGCATACACCTCAAGCGGGTCGTTACCGCTCGGCAACTCAGCCTGCACAAACGTGCTCATGCCATAGTGAATGAACATCCCGTACCCGAGCGCCTCGAATTGCTTCAAGCGCTCTACCGTGTGCCGTTGGCTACCCTTTTTCTCTTCGGCCGCCGCTTGCACGGCTGCCGTCGAACCCATCGTCAAACCCGTGGCGCCAATCGCCCCTGCGGCGGTGGTAGCCAGCATGCCCCTTCGCGTAATCTTCATAGCTCCCATGATCCCCTCCTCACTTGGCGTGATATTGGAAACGCGTCCACGCGAAATACACTCAGTCTTCGGCCACTGGCAACCACACTACCATATCGCCCGCCGTACGGTTGCTGTTTGCATAGAATGGAATTGCCGTAAAGTCCACCGCGTCCCCTTTGAAGGGGGTTGTGCGGTATAACTCAGGAGACTCCCGGTATCGAATGGCCTTTCCGGAGAGCACCGCAACGCCGCCCAACAGGTCCCCCCGATACTCCTGATGCAACTCCCTGCCCGCAGACAACACAAGCTCTTTCACGGGAACCGCGTTATCCGCCGATTCGACGCAATAGACAACCGGCCCGCGCATAATCGCCGCGCGGCCCACGTTGGCCTCCACGCGCGGGTTCGCAAAAACCTGACGCACCGGAAGAGGTACCTCGATGGTGATACGGTCGCCGGTTTGCCACGTACCCCGAATCCGCGCAAATCCATTGTCGATCTTCAGATTGTTGATAGGCCGGTCATTGACGGAACAATGCGTTCCCTCAGACCAACCCGGCACACGGACACGGACTTCGCAATCCACCGGTGCGACCGCGGTAAATTCCAGCGCACTCTTCCCATTCCACGGATATACCGTCCGCTGATGGATGATCAGCGGCATGTCCTGAATGCGCACTTCCACGCGACTGCCTACGAACAGATTTACGTAGACACCGGTATCGTCCGCCGAATAGATGTAGCCAGGCAGGGCGCCCATAAGCTTCAAGAACATCGGCGGACAACAAGGGCACCCGTGCCAGTCCCATCGCTGGCGATTCGTCGCAACAAGGGGATTCTCATAGTAGTAACTGTTTCCCTGCAACGACACGCCGCTAAGCGCGCCGTTGTACAGCACGCGCTCCAATTCATCGACGTACTTCGCCTCGCCATAAAGCCGGTACATGTTCCAGTGAAAGAAACCCGCGCCCACCGCGGCGCACGTTTCAAGATACGCATCATTCGGAAGCACATAATCCGGCCCGAACTTCTCGTCGTTCGCAAATGCGCCCACCCCGCCCGTAATGTGCATCTTGCGCTCAGTCATGTTGTCCCACAGACGTTGCGCAGCCTGGGCATAGTCGTTTCTCCCGGTGGCGCGCGCCGCCGCGCTCAACCCCGCGCACATCAGCGTTGCGCGAACGGCATGGCCCTCAATGGTCTGCTGCTCGAGCACGGGCTTATGGTCTTGCGCGTATGATCCCCACGACGGACGATCGCCGCTGTACTTCGATTCGCGAATGAACTTGCTGCACTCAGCCTCGCTCAAGTGCTCCCAATCCGGTTGACCGCAATGATGGCCCCGCGCTTCCAGCCAGAACTGCGCCAGGCTGAGGTAATCGGACTCGTTCACGGGCACATCGAGCGCATTCTTTAGATCGGGCTTCTCCCGGAAGAGTTGATACAGATCGATTAGCGCCTCTTCGCCAAGCGAATGCGAAGGCACGAGGTTCTTCTTCGGCGGCGGACCCATCGTTCGATACATCAGGTTTGCCATGCGCACCGCACTCCGCAACAAGCGCGTCTTCCCGGTTGCCCGATAATAGTGCGTCGCCGCTTCGACCAACGCGCCCGCGTTGTACAAGTCATGACAGATACGCTCGTATCCCCCGTTGGTCCCCCAACGATGATCCGGCTCCATCAACTGCGTGAACGTGTTGATATATCCCTCGGGGTCCGCATCGGAAGCGGCCGCAATGCGTTCAATATACGCATCGATGCGCGCCAACATAGACGGATCGGGCTGGACCGCCATGAAGTCGCCCGACGCGCGAATCATCTCGTAGACAAGCCCGTCGTACCACGGCGGACCTTGGTGCTCTCCGGTCTGCTTGTCGCGTACGCGATCGAAATTCACGAACGCCCCGGTCTTCTCAAACTTGTCGAAGCAATCGGGAATCGTCACCGTACGCCACGTGTTCAGCTTCGGACCCCAGAAGTCGTCCTCAATCTGAACACGCTCCAGAGCAACGGGCTGGGCAGCCTGCGCCGCGTTAAGCGCGCCATGCGCTACAAGCACGCCAACTACCAGAAGCGACATTCTGCTCCCCCTTCCATCGCGGCCGTCAGACAAACCCCGCGCGCCTTTCTCACGAGATTCCCGCGCTTTTCTGCAATCGCATCAGCGCATCGACATGATACTGTGGGATACGTCCCCGCTTGTCTGGAGGAACATCCAACAACAAGTTGGCGCCCGCTGCGTGGGTGGCGAGCCGCATGGCCGTGAGTGCCTCGTCGGCCTTGGGCATGTCGCCATCGACGAAGAACCAGTGCTCGCCAATCGTATCGCAGACTTCCCCCGGGAGATAGTAGTCATTCCCTTCGATCGCCCACCATTTCTTATGACCCGACTCCGGCGGCAGCCCGCGCTCAATCGACATGATATCCGAAGGCCACGCGTAGTCCACGTCGTAACTGCCGTCGGGTTTTGGATACCCATTGTTCATCATAATGATGGTATCGGGCTGCAAATCCGCAATTCGTTCGTAGAGATACGTTCGAAATCCACGGCCAAGCATGCCGGGAATGTCGATCCAGATTTCCGCGATGGGCCCATATTGCGTGAGCAACTCCGTTACTTGCGACGCCACATACGTTTGATACAACGACGTCGTGTACGCAGGCTCGGGTCCCTTATCCGATCGCGTGCGGCTGCCCATGCGCGTGTGATTGTCTTCCGTGCAGTAGTACAACCCAGGCAGCACGCCGCGCTTAGCGCAAGCCTCCACATACTTCGCGATCACGTCCGTCTTATCGGTGCTGTTCGCCACGCTATAGTCCGTGAACTTCGACGGCCAGAGGCAATGACCCGATACGTGCTTCGCGGTCAACATGGCGTATTTCATGCCCGCATCGCGTGCCACTGAAATCCACTGATCCACGTCGAGTTCCGTCGGCGCGTAGGCTTGCACCGGAAAATCGGTGGTTGGCTGCTCGACTTGCACAAACGTGCTCAACCCGTAGTGGATGAACATCCCATACCCAAGCGCTTCCCACTTCTTCAGCCGCTCGACAGTCAGCCGCTGACTGCCTTCACGGCTTACGCCAGCCGCGTGTTCCTGCGATACCGCCGCGCTCGTTGCCGCAAGCGCTCCAGCAATCCCCGCTGCACTGCCCAACATCGAACGCCGTGAGATCGTTCTATCCCCCATCGCGCCTCTCCTTCTGTCGTATCGCCCGATGAAGTGTGTATCATACCCCAGCTACGGGGCATTACGTCGAACTCCAGTCCACCTCGAAAAGGCAGGATCCGAATGAACAGAGCCGGACAATCACTCAACGCGGTCGCGCTGGATGCAAAAGCAAACCTCGAACGAGTTTTGCAGACCCTTCAAAAAATCGACGCGCACTCCATGGCCGATCATGTTCCATCGCTAGACCTCGAATTGCGTGCGATTTTTGACGCGCTCGACGAGTGTGCACGGTTCTGCGAGGTACACCGACCGCCCGTGCCCTGCGACTACGATCCCGTGCGCATGGTGCGTGACGAAATGGGGCACTTCGTACGCTCTGAAGACTCCCTTGCACCCGACGAACCCGAGCTGTTCTGGGGAGACCCCGAACAGCTACGCCTTTGCCTGTCTCTCATCGTGCGCGCCTTCACGAAGCATAGAATCGCTTTCAGCGTGCGGCTGTACCTGGACGCGTCCGAGCCGCGTATTGAGATTGCCTTCGATCAAGCCATTCCTCTGCCCATCTCGTTTGCATTGGGCGAACGCCTCACGTTGACCGGCGATGAATTCGGGCATTTCTGGACGGCCGCGACGGACGGCGGCGAAGTGCGATTGCGTGAGGATTCATTCGCATTGTTCTTCGTGGGAGACCGCACGCGCGCAACCCTCCAAGTCATTCCCGAATCGGTTCGATCGGACCTCGCCCGTGCCGCCCAACGGTTGAGCGCGTGGAAAGGCGCCATCGGACAATACGAGGAAGGACTGGTGTCGCCCGCTGACGCGCGCCGCTTGTATGAGCGCAATACGACCGATGCGCTCGACCTTTTGAACACCGCGCTCGCCGCGCTACAGTAGGCTCATAGGCCGCTCGATCGTTCAAAATTCGAAGGTCTCCTACTTGAACGCACCCCTCCGATCTTGTATGCTTAATGACAAATACGAGCAAGCTGCGGTGTGTCTCCACAACGGGGTATTGCGGACGAAGAACAGGCTGAACTCGTCCCCAAGGAGACATACAAAGCTCGGTAGCATCAACGCAGTTTTGTTGCCTTAAGGAGCTGCGAGTTCATGGTCGGCGAAGAGATGGCGGTCCTGCATTTCGATCGAGTGGTCAACTACGCGATACGCGTGGCAGACCGGTACCAGCGCAATGTTACGTTGGTGATGCTGAGCGCCGGACAAGACGGCGCAAGGGCGCGCAAACTGCTGGCGCAATGCGCCCGCAGTTGCGACGAAGTCATGGAGTTTCACGCCTGCGCGGCGGTTCTGATGGGGGAAACGGACGAAGAAGGCGCTCTGCACGCGACGGAACGCTACAAGCGCGTGCACGGCAGCAAAGAAGACATGCGCTTTGGGATGGCCAGTTTTCCCAAAGACGGCCAAAGCGCAACTTCCGTTTTTCGTACCGCATTCAAACGGATGAACAAAGCTTGCGAAGCCGGACCCGGCACGGTCGTCTACAGCGACTGATACCCGCATCACAAAAGAATTGCCGCTGACAGGGGCTCCCCGCAGCGGCAAGTGCAAAACGTTGACCTAGACTAGTACGCGTCGACGCCCACGATCTTCCAGGCATCTCCTTCTTTGGCCCACGCCATAGAGAGCGTCATCGAACCGGCCGCGCTCGAAATATAGACCGGACCCGTGGTCGCTTTTCCGCTTTCAATGGTCGTCTCTACGCTGTCCATATCGACCTTCACTTCATCCAGATACCCTTGCGAAATCGCGTCGGCCACGAATGACTTCATCTCAGCCTTGCCGCGTCCCTCGCCATCCTTGTACGTCTCCGAGTACAGCCCCATGAGCTGATCGAGATTCTTGGCGGCAAGGGCGGACTTCCACGTGCCCAAAGCGCCTTTGATCAAATCTTCATCGCTGGGCCCTTTGCCCATGCTGGCGCATCCCGCAGCCAGCGCTACTGCCAACACACACACTGCCGCCGTCCATGCAATCCTGGTTTTCACGTTCGAACCCTTTCCTCGTTTCCCGTCTCCGGCAAGAAGCTGACAATCCCGCTTCCATTCGCGGTCAAGCGATGATAGTTGGGATATCGCCCAACGTCAAGAGACCGATGGGCTCTATGTCATCGTGAACCGTCGCCACAATACCGAATACGCGTGGCGACTGCGAAGTCCACCTCATCCACCGCGTCCACTCACAAACCGTCCTCCCTTCCTTGAGAGAGGTTGCTTCAGACGCTATAGTGAGACGGTGCTGTGAGCAATCCCAAAACCAACTCATCGCGAGTATGAAGGAACAACCGACCTATGAATTGTCTCCGTTCCGACGTGTCGCTATTCGCTGCGGCAAACGCGCTTGCTGTCTTCTCGTTCGCCTGCGCCGGCCTCCTATCGGCAAACGCCGCTCAAGAGGCGCCGGTTGCTAAGACATCTGCTGCGGGCAGGGTCGTCATCTTGGGATTCGACGGAGTAGACCCCGACGTTGCCAAGACCATGCTGGACAAAGGCGAACTTCCCAATCTGGACAAGTTGCGTAAACAAGGCACGTTCGCGCCGCTGAAATCCGCTAACCCGCCGCAGTCTCCCACCGCGTGGAGTTCCTTCACCACCTGCAAACGGCCGGGCAACCACGGTGTCTACGATTTCGTGCGCAGGACTCCCCGCGAATACCGCCCCGGAGTCGGCTTCGGCAGCGCATTGCATGCAACCTTGAATCCCGACGGTTCGGTGGCGCAACGCGCACGGTTTGAGAGCGTGCGGAAAGGCGATTCGTTCTGGAGCGTGGCGGACAAGCAAGGCGTACCATGCAAAATTCTGCTCGTGCCCTTCGCCTATCCCGCCGACGACCTCACCCAGGGATGCATGCTCTGCGGACTAGGCGTACCGGACATTCGCGGTGTAACAAGCACCTTCTTCTCCTTCTCCGAAGACTACAAGACTCAGGAAAACGTTTCGGGCGGCATCTTGTTCCCCTTGACCTTCGAGAACAACACCGCAAAAGTCATGATCCCCGGAGCGCGCAATCCGCAAGTGAAGCTCTCCAATGCTCCAGGCGCGTTCGTCGAAGCGCCCGTGGAATTCACGGCCGATCGCGACGCCCGCAAGGTCACAATGACCGTTCCGGGCGGAATCGTCACGCTGGCCGAAGGTGAGTGGTCAAAATGGTTCGAGTGGTCGTTTCAAGTCACGCCCCAATTCACCGTGAAGGCCATTAGCCGTTTCCACGTCGTGGAAGCCGGTAAACTTGTCCGCGTATACATGACTTGTCTGCAATTCCATCCCAAAGAGCCCTACATGCGTCTCAGTTCACCCGAGGCCTACTCCGGCGAGCTTGCAGACCGGTACGGGTTGTACAAAACCATCGGCTGGGAGTATGACACTCACGCGCTGCGTCAGGATGCCCTGCTCGAAGATGCCTTCCTGGAAGACGTCAAGCGCACCTCGGATTGGCAGGAGCATCTGTGCCTCGATGAAATCGACCGAGGCAACTTCCGCCTCCTCATCTCCGCATGGACCGCGCAAGACCGTGTATCTCACATGTTCTGGAGGTTCCGCGATCCCAAACACCCGTTGTACACCGAAGAAGGCGCCAAGAAATACGGCCGCGCCGTCGAGGATACGTATCTGCGAATGGACGAGACCGTCGGCAAGGTCATGGCCAAGCTACAGCCGGATGACGTGCTGATGGTCATGTCGGATCACGGATTCAAGAGTTTCCGGATGGGTTTCAACGTCAACACATGGCTTATTCGCAACGGGTATCTGGCGGTCAAGGGGAAATCCGACCGCGCTGCGGCCTTCAACGATCAAGAATTTCTGCAAGGCTACGATTGGAGCCAGACCAAAGCCTATAGCCTTGGATTGGGAAGCATCTATCTGAACCTGAAGGGACGCGAAGGTCAAGGCACAGTCGATCCATCGCAAGCGGATGCCGTTATCGCGGAACTGCGCTCGAAACTGCTCGAAGTCACCGACCCGGCAACGGGAGACAAGGTGTTTCGCGCGGTGTATACAAGAGAAGAATATCCCGGCGTCGCCCACGCCGACGCGCCCGACCTGCAATTGGGTTATGCCGACGGGTATCAGTCTTCGAAGGCCACCGCCAAAGGCAGCGCCCCCAAAGACCTGTTCGAACCCAACACGGACAAGTGGAGCGGTGAGCACGCCGCATCCGACGTCGCCTTCACGCCAGGAATCCTGTTCTCCAACAAACCCATCGCTTCGAGCGAGCCCGCCATCATCGACATTGGCGTCACTGCGCTCGAGTATCTTGGCGTGCCGGCCCCCGCGGACTTCGAAGGCAAGTCTCTGTTCAAGAAGTAGCTCATCCTACTTAAACGGAACATCCCGCAGGCGCCCCTGCGGGATGTTCGTTTACGGACAGCTTTGAGCTGAGAACTAGTTCGTCTTGGCTTCGCCGGGCTTGTCGAGCATCGAAAGGTACTTCGTCGGTTCCTTGTCGAATTGCTTGATGCACCCTTCGCAGCAGAATCGAATCAAGTGGTTTGCCGCAACGTGCTCAACACCCTTGCCTTCGATCGCTTTGCCCGACACGGGACACGTCTTCAGCGCATACGAAGCGCCCTGCTTCTCCTTGACGGCGTTGTCGAGCTTCTCGAAGAACTTTGCGGGCTCTTTCTTGACCGCGTCTTCGCAATCCTTGCAGCAAAGCAGGAACAAGCGATTCCCGAACACGAAAGTCGTGGGGCTTGCTCCCAACTTGTCGCCGGACACCACACACGTGTCAAGCGGATAAGAGGCCTTCTGCTGCTCAACGATCTTCTCGTCAATCTTCTTGAACATCGCTTCAGGGTCTTTTTCCAACTTGCTCACGCACCCTTTGCAACAGAATCGGACTTCTCGTCCCTCATATACCTTGATTACCGGGTCGCCCATCCCGCCAAGCTTCTCTCCCGAGACGGGACAGGTATCCAGCGGATACGGGTCGCCCACGACAGTTTGACTTCCGGCTGCCGGCTTGTCTTCGGCGGACGCTTTCTGCACACCGGTCGCAATCCCGAACATGGAGACCCCCGCAAGAATCGCGCTCATTCCTATACGAAATCGCATATATCAGTCTCCTTCTTGAGATACCGTGGTCCATTCTTGAGACGCCGTTGCGTCTCTCTTCACAGCAGAGAGCAAACCATATGCCAGTGCATGAGAAGGGGATGCGGCGTGTAAGTCAAAGTGTATCAATGGTGTCTCTATGAGTGCGGCGCTTGCATACTCAGCTTCAGATCATCGCGCTCGTCAGAATCTGGTGAGCAGCAGACTGCGTTGAAGTTGATGGCGCGTCTCGCAAACGCGCGATGGCGAGAAAGGTCCGTGTGTATTCGAGAGAAAACCGGACTGAACCGTGAAACCGGCGCATTGGGCGAGAACCATTGCGCGCAAATGGAAACGCACGGCCGTTTCCCTAAAAAAAGTGATGGCGGGCCAAACGACCCGCCACACAATTACTTTCGATACGGTCCAGACCCGGCTCTTTCGGGCGTTCTTCGATTACTCGTCAAGCGCCGTCCTCACTTCCGCGTGTCAACAACGGACTCACGGCCAAAACCGCTTCGTGTGTTCCAATCTCTGGTCTACGCATACGGCACCCGCCAAGGGTCACGCTGCTAGCAGACACGAATACCAAATACACACTCACCGGTTAACCGTGACCGGGAACACGAAAAAGCCGTACAACTACTTTGGTCTGAGGACTTAGAACGGATACGTACCGGAGTAAAGAATGTTCCATACGAACCAAAGCGGCCACCAGAAAAGCAGAATAAGCATGGTGTGAAACCTCCTTTCACGATCCTCAGTTGAATCTGCCCCCCTTCGAAGGGCATGGCGAAGTATAGCACATCACGTGACGTGAAGCAACGCATTTGCCAGGATGTACAGTTTCCACCCTAAGCATGCCTATCCGTGAATAGATCTCTGTATGACATCTGCAATAAGGTAAGAATTATGGGGAAGCTATGCCCAGCGACACGAGAACCTACGAGCAACTCGCCTACCCGCTCGGTGCCAGTAAGCAGAAACCGGCGGCAAAAAAAACGAGCGCGGCAGGCTCTTTTGGAAACCTGCCGCGCTCTTTGAAATCGATAGGTCTGACAGAGACCTACTGCGAAAGCTTTACGCAGCCTTGAAGTAGCGCCGCGCGACCAAACCGGCCAATCCAAGCCCAAGGAGGCCGATGGAGGCAGGCTCGGGAACCACGGTGCGATTCAAGGTAATCTGGATCAGCAAGTCCTGATAGTCCTGGTCGCCCAGATCCTGATCCCCAGACAGGTACTCGTAGGGAAGATCTTCGAACGCCAGCAACAAGACATTGGGATCCGGGGTCGTCAACAGAAGCACGTGAACTTCACTGTTGGGATTTAAACCGCTCTCCGAGTACCACGTGAAGATGTCGGACAAACCGGAAGGTGTTCCGTTGTTTGGCGGCTCGTTCGGAAGACGCACCTGCTGGTAGAACGCAAGATCGGTCAACCCAAGCGCGGAAATCGTGTTCGTGATGTTTTGATCGCGCAAATCGCCTTGGCCCATCATGTCGATAGGAACGGGATTCGGATCGTAGTTGAGGAACGGCCCAAGCACGTCCGTCATCGTACCCGTATTGCCAGCGGTGTAGACGCCGAAATCGGATTCCATGTACGCCTGACGCCAAACTGCCTGGAAAGTGATGGACTCCACATCCGGATCGATGGAAATCGATTCTGTCGGCAATTGCAGAGGCACCAAATCCGAACTCTGAGTAAGAGCTGTTCCGTAAAGCTGATTGTAGATCTGGTATAACCAGACGTTTGCACCTTCAGAGCCATTCGGCTGTTGAGGAACAATCGCGGCAAACGCGCCGCTCGACACTGTCAATGTCACTGCCAGCAGCAGCCCCAGACGATAACGTTTCATTGTCTTCTCTCTCCCTTTCGCAGTTGTCAGACTGCGTTGCCTTCACAATTGGACGACCTGCGGACGCCTTCTGACGACAATTTACATTCGATTTCTTGCGCCATTACGTTTGCAGGACCTCTAGATCTCGATTCGAGGTGAACCTGCTTCACAGCCCTCTTACTTCACACGCGTATTTAAAGCACATGGCGTGCCAATCGAAAAACACAATGCTATCACCAGTTATTCCAAGAACTTGCAGGCAACCTGAAATTGCAACTTACCCATCGTTCACACGTTGATGTTTGTCAAATCTGACCACTACCTCTTCTGAATAGACACACTATTGATCGCAGCTCCGACCAACAATTAACAGGCCCGGTTCGGCAGCGTGGACACCCTCAATCAGGATACGGTATCCAGGCCGTACTGTTCGATCCGGCGGCGCAAGGTCTGATAACTGATTCCGAGGGATTCCGCAGCCTTTCTACGGTTCCATTGAAACCGCTCAAGCACCTTCAGAATCTGTTCCGCCGTGATTTCTTCCGCGGGCGGCTTCGCAGCCTGTGCCGATACGCCGCCGGGAACGCCCTGACCCAAAGAAAACGCCGTCGACTGAGCAGCGGAGGGCTGCTGACGCCGGACATCCGTCAAAGGAGATTTCCCCAATGCCAGCCAGCGCTTGATGGTACTCTCCAACTCTCGAATATTGCCGGGCCACAGATGCTCGGTCAATATATTGAGGTCGTCCGCGGTAATCTCGATCGGGTTGTCCGCGCGGAATCGTCCATGCTTCTGGACAAAATGGCGCACCAGAAGCGGCACGTCTTCTTTTCGCTCATGGAGGGGTGGCACCCAGATGCAGACCTCGTTAAGCCGGAAATAGAGGTCGGCCCGGAAGGAACTGTCCTTGGTCTTGCGCTCCAGATCGGCGTTGGTCGCTGCGATGATCTGCACGTCCACATTGATCTGTTTGCGGCCACCCAGCTTCGTGAACTCCTTGTGCTCAATTACTTGAAGCAGCTTGGCCTGAAGACTGGGATGCATGTCACCGATTTCGTCCAGGAAAATGATGCCGCGGTTTGCCAGTTCGAAGCGGCCGGGCTTCGAAGTCACCGCGCCGGTAAACGCGCCCTTCTCATACCCAAACAGTTCGCTTTCCAGCAGCTGTTCGGGAAGCGCCGTACAATTGACCTTCACGAATGGCTTGTCGCTGCGCCGCGAAAGCCGGTGAATTTCGCGCGCAACAAGGTCCTTCCCCGTGCCGCTCTCGCCGCGGATTAGACAATTGAGATCGGACAGCGCAACGCGCTTGATGATCGCCCTGAGTTCCTGCGTCGCGGGGCTGATGCCTATGAGCGCGGAAGCGTCGCCGTCCTGGCGCGCGGGAGCCGGTGCGCGCTGCACCAAGGTCGAATTCGAGTTGGCGCTCAGCGCGCGCGACAACGACATCCGAATTTCGGCAAGCGTGAACGGCTTCGGCAAGAAGTCTGCCGCGCCGCGCCGCATGCACTCGATAACGAGCTGGGGAGACGATTCGACCGAAACGCAAATGATGCGTGGCAATACCTCCGCGTCCAGAAGCAAGGGCAGCGCGTCTTGCGTAAGACCGGCTTCAGGCAATAACTCATAAATGACGGCCGCGATGGTCCGCTCGCGAAGAAATCCAACCGCCTCGGCGACAGTCGCGGCCGTAACGACTTCATAGCCGGAGTTGGCGAGCCCTTTGGCAAGCGACCAGCGGACGCCAGGATCCGTATCAAGAACAAGCACCGTATTCGGAGATTCGGCGGTTGCCGCCTCGGGTGTGTCCTGGACAGTGAACCGCGAATCGCTCATCGCACGGCTCCCGACTTCGCGGTCATGGACGCCGTCGCGTTTCTCGGCAGAAGGATACGGATTTTTGCCGCATTGGTCGCCGTGTACTCGTGAGTCAATGTACCTCCGCAACTATGCACGGAACGCTCTGCGAGTTGCAGACTTGGGTTCATGGCATCGGTATCGAAGTCCCCCCGTGCGCTCGGCGTCATGAGCGACGCATCGCGAGGGCCACGATTCACCTCGAACGCAATGTGGTCGTCATCGGGGTCGTATAAGCGAAGGGCAAGCACCCCGCCGACTTCAATGGACCGCAGTGACTCAAGAATAAGATCCAGAATGGTCCGGGCAAGCGTAGTCCCATTCAAGAGGACGCACTCGCAGTCTTGAATCAAGTCCTTCTCGACGGTGACTCCACGACTCTGAATGGCCACCGAGAGCATGTCCAGCGCTTGATTCACGTACTCATCCAGACGAACGGTCTCGATAGCGTTTTCGCGCAACATCGAGAGTTTCCGAAACTCCTGCGTCTGCCTTCGAAGCCGCTCAACGTTCTCGGCGACAATCTGCATGCCTTGCTTTGCATCGGGATTGGACAGCGTCTCGTTCACGAAGTCGGCCGCCATCTGAATGGCCGTCAACGGCTGAATGAAATTGCGAGCCAACTCAACACCAATATTGCCGAGGCTGGCATGGTGCGCGATGTGGAACAAGAGCTGGCCTCGCTCCCATTCGAACGAAAGGAAATAGCTGCTCGTGTCGAGAAAACCCAGCAGGGCGTCGTCGGGCACATAGTCAGCCGAAAGAAAGAACGCGACCGTGCACGTACCTCGATTCCAGAATGATTGCGTGTACACATAGGATGTGATGGAGTCACGGTCAAAAACCGTGTTGCGGGTCAACCACTCCTGAATAAACAAATCCGGTTCTGCAGACGCCAGCATGCTGTCGAATCCGCTCACCTGAAATGCGCCGTCACACGTGTGAAACTCAGGCTCCGCGTCATCGGACACCTTCACCAGCGCCACCATCCGGCGCCGCGCGGCGTCGCACAGCGCGATTCCGCGAATCGGCGCGTGCAAGAGTAGCTCTTCATAAATCTGGCGGAACATCCTCTCGTCGGCATAGTACTCCGCCGACATCCTCGCAAGCCGCAGCAAAGTCCGCAGATGTTCGTTGCTGCGCTCGCAAGCATGCGTGTACTGACGGAGGTCGGCCGTTGCTTCGTCCACGCGCGCCTGAAGCTGTTCCTTCTCTTCCACGAGCAACTGAAACAGTTCCGTCCGCTCCCGCGCAACTTCATGATGCGACATCGCGCGGACAATGGCCGTCCGAAGTGTCATTAAATCGACCGGTTTCCTCAGATAGTCGAATGCACCGGCGCGCATCGCCGTAATGATGGTTTCCGCCGTCGTGTCGCCCGTCAGGATTACGGGCACGATATTGGGATCCTCCCGGCTGAAATCGCCCAGAAGTGACAGACCGGATCCGTCGGGAAGGCCCAAATCAATCAACGCGCAAGCGTACCGATCCTTCTCGAAGAGTCCAAGACCCTCGGCACACGTAGAAGCCTCGTCGTACTCAAATCCTTCTTCCTTGAGGATTCTGCCGATTAGACTTCGCTGAGCTGGCTCATCTTCGACGATTAAGATCCGTGGCCGGGGTTTATCCATGTGGCAACGCCTGGTCAGTCCCGATTTCTCACGAACACACAACAGACCCTCTCGCTACCCCTGCGCAAACGAGACCTGGCGCGAAAACAGAGGCACTTCTCCATGAACAGGGTGTGTTCGCGAGAAGTCCTCATAGCACAACCTCACCGTCTTGCACGTGAGCTTTTTGTACCGGCGCTCGGTTGCGCCGGCGCAAATCGCGAGTTGGGGGAACAAACCTTCAGACTCGAACGGCGAACCGAGCATATCGCCTACGCAGGTACTGTGCTCGTGCACATGCAATTATTGGTCAAGGAACGGAACACATCATACTACTAATCATTTGACGGAATGTCAATCAAAGTCCATTATCCGCCGATTGCACGGTTCGCACTAACGCAAAAAGTTGTCACATATGAATACCATCTTGACACAAATCTAGACCAACTCAGAACCCGCATCAAATTCGAAAAATCCGTAAACCCTTTCGCCACAACGCCGCAATTCGGACTCACCCCACAAGTTCCTTATGGCATACCACTTGCTTTACCCAAACTTGTGGAGGAACGTCTTATATGGACGATATTCAGATTCTCAAATCGGCAATCGATGACTTACAGAAGCGATTGCACGAAGAGACTCAAATGCGCAGCGAATTGGAGCGGCGGTGCCATCTCCTTGAAAAGCTTGCTTACCGTGATCCGTCTACCGGCTTGCGGACGGAACACTATCTTCACGCACGCGTAAAAGAAGAAATAGAGCGCTCGATCCGCTATCCGTCGTCGACGACCCTGATCACGGTGTGTGCGCCCAAGGACCGTGAGGAAATGCTGCCCAAGCTGGGCCAACGGCTCGCGGACGAACTCAGGAGTTCGGACCAAGTCTTCACGCTGAGCAAGAGTGGCCTCGCTATTCTCCTGATCGAAACGCCGGAAGAAGGCGCAAAGCGGGTCGTAGAGCGCGTCGGAGCGGAATTGGCCCAGTTCCTGCGCGGCTTCGGGATGACGGTGACAAGTTTCCCGGTAGACGCGAATCTGGCGGAAGACTTCATGAATCTCGCCATCGAACGTCACAACGAGATCCTGCGCGAAGTGCAGCCGGAAGCCACCGCTCATATTAACGGCATGAACGGAGCGCACGCGCAAAGCGTTCACTAGGTATTGCCAAAGCAATCTCCGCGCACGGTTACCCTCCGTGCGCTTTTTTCGTGCCTAACCGCGGGTTGTCATCTCTGCGTGGGCGGTGGTAGTGTATCGCCCTGATTGGACAACACCCGGCCGCTTCGTGACACCGATTCTCGAGGATTCCCCTCCATGAAAGCTGTGAAATGGTTCGCCCCGCGCGACATGCGCCTCGTCGATGTTCCCAAGCCTTGCCCCCTCCCCCACGAAGCCCTGATTCGAATCGAATCGACGGGCGTGTGCGGGTCCGATATGCATTACTATGTGGACGGACACATCGGCAAGACCGTCATCACTGAACCCATCATCCTGGGCCATGAGTACGCGGGGATCGTCGAAGACGTCGGCAAAGACGCCGACCGCTCCCTCATCGGAAAACGCGTGGCGGTGGAGCCGGGGATTCCGTGCGGCCATTGCGAATTGTGCCTTAAAGGGCGCTACAACGTGTGTCCCAAGTTGCAGTTTCCCGGAGGTCCGCCAAACGACGGCGCCCTGTGCGAATACATCTGCGTTCATGCCGGATTCTGTTTTCCTGTACCCGAGTGCATCTCCGCCGCCGAGGCCGCCATGATCGAACCCCTGGCCGTGGCGTTGCACACCATCGAGCTGGGCAGGCTCGTGCCGGGCGAAACCGTGGCAATCCTCGGGTTGGGACCGATTGGTCTTCTGACTGCCCAAGTCGCGCGGTTGGCGGGAGCGGGCCGAATAATCGGCTGCGATCCACTGGAGTATCGCGTCAACGTCGCGGCGCAACACGGCGTGGACTTCGCATTCAATCCCGAAAAACAGGACACCTTGGAGACCATCCTCCAGGAAACCAAAGGGCGCGGCGTCGATCTCGCGTTGGACTGCGCGCGTTCGACGGAAACGGCGGGGCTTACCTGCCGTTTGGCGCGGCCAGCAGGACGCTGCGTGCTGACGGGCATCTCGGGAGCGGAGAACGCAACGTTTCCCGTAGACATCGCGCGCCGTAAAGAACTGACTCTCACCTGGTGCCGCCGGTTCCTGTTCAACTTCCCGACGGCTATCGATTTGGTGGCAACGAATCGGCTCGATGTAAAGTCATTGATAACCCATTCATTTCCGCTGGAAGAGTCGCTCGCCGCATTCGAAATCGTGGCTAACAGCGAAGACGGCGTCCTAAAAGCGTCCGTCGACCAATAGCGCGGAGCCGCTTATAATGGCTTTCCACACTGCGCCGCAGGCTCGAGGAGAAATATCGCGATGTTGAAGAAAATCCTGAAAGGCACGGGGATCGCCGTTCTGGTCTTGGTGATCCTGATTCTGCTTTTCGTCGGCCCTTGGCCCACGTACGGTCCAAGCGACGTGAAAAAGGAGCGCTACTTCCAGAAGGTTGTCGCAGACATCGACAACAATCTCAAGGAATCGGAACTCACCGCCACGCCGGATCGCCTGCGCGCCGGCTGGGGCAAGGCGTCTATTACGCCGCCGCTCGGCACGCCGCTGGCCGGATTCGACAAACGCAAAGGCAAACCGAGCACGGGCGTGCACGACGAACTGTATGCGAAAGCGCTTGCGCTAAGCGATGGCCGCGACACCGTCGTGCTGGTCGGCTCGGACATGCTCATCGTGCCGAACAACGTCGCCGAAAAGGCGCGCGAACTGGTCCAAGCGCAGACACAACTGACCGCGAACGATATCTTCTTCAATTCGTCACACACCCATTCGGGACCGGGCGCCTGGGGTCCGGGGTATATGGCCAAGGCATTCTCGGGCACGTATGACCCGGCCATCGTGGAATTCCTCGCGAAACAGTTCTCTGCCGCGATTATCGACGCATACAACGACCTGAAACTGGCCGACCTCGCGTCGGGGTCGGTCGACGCGCCAGAGTACATCCTCAACCGCACGCGCGACGCGGGCGTGGACAGCGAGTTGAGTTACTTGATCGCGCGAAAGAAGGACGGCCAATCGTGCTACCTCGTTTCGTTCTCCGCCCACCCCACATTATTGGGCGGCGACAACATGGAATTCAGCGGCGACTACCCCGGATACCTTCAGCGTTTGCTTGAGGTCAAAACGGGGCAATTCGGCATGTATCTCGGCGGCGCGCTGGGAAGCATGGGGAGCAAGATCGACGGCCCGGATGGATTTACCCGCGCGCTCAACATGGGGGAATCGCTCGCAAAGCTCGTTCTCGAAGATGCGGAGAAGGCCACGTTTTCGGACCAGCTTGACGTCGCATCGGTGGGGTTTGCGTTCCGATCCCCTTCGCTCCAATTCCGCCTCAACCGCAATTGGCGCCTCTCCCCCAATTTCCTCCCGTTGCTCGGAGTCGATTCCCTGGGATGGATTCAGGGCGTGCGCGTCGGCAACCTGCTCTTCTACGGAACCCCGTGCGACATGAGCGGCGAAATCAGCGCCGAGATGAAGAAGTGGGCAGACCAGCGCGGCGTGGACTTGTGGGTCTGTAGCTTCTGCGGCGACTACCTCGGCTACGTCTCGCCGCAGAAATACTACGACCAGGAAAAAGACGAAGCCGGCGAATACGAGATGTACATCATGTCATGGATGGGGCCCAACCAAGAGCCCTTCTTCACGAACATCATGCAACACATGATCGATACGATGTTTGCAGCACCGGCCCCCGCTGTAGCGAAGCGATAACGCCCGTATGGAAGTGCCGGAGCAGTCGATTCCCGAGCCTGTCGAAGAGACTCGCGTGCCGCCGCGGAGTCAATCGCTGTCGTATGCAGCGGTAATTCTTGTGCTGGCTGGAGTCTTGGTCATGCTGTGCCTCGGCGTCGTGGAGTCAAACGAGCAGAAGACCCAGGTTTGGCGAAACGCGGTCGTCGTCGCCGAAGGAAAACCCTTCTGGGACGGCGTCATTCCCGCACGGTTCAGGATGATTCGCGAAGAAGACGGTCCGTTCTACCCGCTCGTTCAGGAGATTCTCAAACAGCCCAACGGCGCGGAGATCCTCAAAGACTGGCGTTTCGACATGCGCGAATACGTCGTCGCCGTGAGCATGCCCGACTCCGAATGGGCACCGCTCGTGGAATCGGGCCGCGTGCCCGAGCCCGGAAAACCCGAAGTCCTCGCCGGCCCCATGTGCCGCTTCGACCGTTTCACGCTCGACGGGGTCGAATTCAAAGTCGTGGGCAAACTCCAGCGCGGAACGGCGGGCTTGTCGTTCGCCTACCTCTTGCCGGACAGTGGCGATGTGATGCGACTCTTCGAAGACAGCCGAGGCGCGACCCACGGCTGGATTGATAAAGATGCCTCGAACCGCGAATGGACCGACGCGCAACAATCCGACGAAAGCACACGCGTCCTGCTGGCATCGACTCCCGCGCAACCCATGATCGCGCGCGGCGTGTTTGTGGGCCTGCTTTTTGTCATTCTCGGCGGCGCGATTCTTCAGGTACGACTGTTGCAAGCGTTCTGCCGGCGAACCCGGATCTTCGCGACCCTCATCGACTCCACGCACACCCACGCGCGGCTGTTTCGCGCCGTGCACATCTGCTGCTACGGCGCCCTGTTGTTACTCATGATGATCGGCTTCGCCTTCCCGCTCGTGCACCGTCTCGCGCTGCTCATGGTGAACGACCTGTTCACGCGTGGAGATCTGGCCTACATCGGCAACGCCTACATGTCGCAGAACATTCTTCACGCGACCGTGGCCACGTTTATCAACAACTACATCGTGCAGACCCTATCGATAACCATGATACCGTCCCTGCTCGTGCCCATATGGGGACTGCTCAAGACGATGCTCAACCTGGCCATCGCGGGATTCGTGCTGGCGCCGGTATACACCGACATCGCGCTGCGGTTTGCGTTTCACTCCATCACCGTGTCGCTCGAAGTCGAAGCCTACGTCATCGCCGCATACGCAACCCTGCTGTACGGGGTTCACCTCTATCGAGGGCTGACAAAAGGCTCATTCACCCAAGGCGCAATCCTCGCCTCGAAGATCATGCTCGAAGCCGTTGCCCTCACGGGGATACTCCTCTTCATCGCCGCCGGCTACGAAGCCGTCACGCTCATCCTGATGAGCTAAAGCAAGAACACGCCAGCCGAGGGCGGCTGCCCCACATGAACCACGTTCGCGTTTTGTGGCACAGCCGCCCCCGGCTGCGGCCATTCCACCAGGCCACTTCCTCGCTCAAAACGTGTGCAGGAAGAGGAGATACGGGATGATGGAGATTATGGAGACTTAAACCTCGCAGAGAAGAGTCTCCCATTCCCTTGATCTCCTGAATCTCCAGCGACGAAAATTGACAGACCCCCGCCAACAAGCACCCCGCTCCCTGCGCCTCCGCGCCTCTGCGCGAAAGATCTTTCTTCCCCGTGTTGTGGCAGAGTCTCCTAATCCGCCGTGGCGGACCACACCGCCGAGCGCCCGACGCTGAATTCAATCGTGCATTGAATGTGTTGCAGGCATCTTGCCTGCATCTTTGGGATGTACCAAAGCCTTTGAAAGAGACAGGCAAGATGCCTGCCACACATTGGTGGCGCGTCTGACCGGACTCCACTTCGCGCTTCCTTGCGCGTTCTCCCAGTGCAACGAACTCGCGCAAATAGTGGGATCACCGCAGACTACCCGTAACGCGCAGCCTGAGTTAAACGGTCACAACACGGACGAGCCATTTGTCCTTGATGTCATCCTGAATCCGCCCCAGGCGGACGAAGGATCTGGCATCAAACCGTGCGCCCGGTAGCGCCGCGCTCGGCGAGCGCGGCGTGCACCTAAGCGCGGGCTACGCCGTACTTCCCGTGCGGTATCCGGCAAGGTCGACGGCGACGTGTTTGTACCCTGCCGCGCGGACGGCGCGCACGACCTGTTCGCGCGTCGCGGGTTCAAGCAATCGAGCAATATCGCCGGGGTCGACTTCGATGCGGCAAAGATCGCCGTGGTGCCGCGCGCGGTATTGACGAAATCCGAGGCGCTTGAGGGCCTCTTCGGCGGCTTCAATTTTGCGCAATTCTTCCACCGACACCCGCGTGCCCACAGGAAACCGTGACGACAGGCACGCAAACGTGGCCTTTTCGGCGGTAGGCAGGTTGCGGCGCGCGCTCAACACGCGAATCTCGGCCTTGCCAAGTTGCGCTTCGAGCAGCGGTGCAACAACGCCGTTTTCGCGCGCGGCAATCGCGCCCTTGCGCGTCGTGTCGACAAGGTCGTCGGTGATCTCGCCGTAAGCGATGCGGGCAATGCCTTCGCGTTTCACGACATCGCCCATCTTGCCGAACAACTCCGTGCGGCAGTGGTAGCAGCGCGTGCCGTCATTCTTGAGGTAGTCATCGTTCTCGAATTCGTTCGTGAACAACACGCGGAAGTTCCAACCGCGTTGCGCGGCCAGTTCCGCGGCTTCGGCCACTTCAGATCGCGGCACGCTGGGCGAATCGCCCAGCAGAATATGCGCGTTACCGCCAAGGACTTCGTGCGCCACGTCGGCAAGGTACGTCGAATCGACGCCGCCAGAATAGGCGACGGCAAGCGAGCCGTATCCCGCGATGATTTCTTTCAATCGCGACTCTTTCGCGAGGGCCGTTTCGGAGGCAGAGGAAGTTGTTTCGTTCATCGTTCTTCGCAGCTTATGCCTTGGGCGACGGCGGATTCAGATTCATCAACCAACGATCCAAATACAAAGTCGCCGCAAATGCGTTCGAGTTTCACCGCGCGCACCTCGTTCTCCAGCCTACTAGATGAACGAACGGCGACCCGGATGTAATTCCCAGTATACCCTGACCAGCAGCCGTCTTCTTCGCTTTCGAACAGAACTTCCATAACGCGTCCGAGGCGCGCTTGATGGAACGCGCGGCGCTTTTGCGCGCTGACGCGACGCGCTTTGGCGCTGCGGAGGCTGGCCGTCGCCGGATCGACCTTGCCCTCGTAGCGTGACGCGGGCGTACCCTTGCGCTCGGAGTACTTGAAGACGTGGGCGTAGCACAACGGTGAATTCGCGAGCAGGTCCAGCGTGTCGTCGAAATCGGCGTCGGTCTCGCCGGGCGAACCTACGAGCACATCCGTGCCGATGCAAAGATCGTCCACAATTGCGTGCGCCTGTTCGATAAACGCGATGAACTCTTCGCGGGAGTACTTGCGTTTCATCAGTTGAAGAACGCGATTCGAGCCCGATTGCAGCGGGATATGTAGATACGGCACAAGCGCGTGGCCCGGGTCGTTCATGAACTCGAAGAGTTCCTCGGCAATCGTGGTCGGTTCGATACTGCTGATGCGGATACGCTCCAGGCCGTCGACTGCATTCAGGCGTTGCACAACGTCGACGAGGGTACGTCCTTCGTATTGGTACGTGCCCACGTTCACTCCGGTAAGGATGACCTCTTTCGCGCCGCGCGATACCAATTGCTGCGCCTCTACTACGAGGTTGTCGAGTTCACGGCTGCGGGCCCGTCCGCGCGCAAAGGGAATGATGCAGAAACTGCACATGAAGTTGCAGCCGTCCTGCACTTTGAGATTGGCGCGACGCGTGAGCGGACCGTCGCCGACGGTATCGATGGTGAAGTCGTCGCGCTCGATGCGGTCGCGCACGACGAGCGCGTGCTCGTTTTTGCCCGCCGCGACGTAGTCAAGCACGTTCAGCTTTTCTTGATTGCCGACGATGAGATCGACGCCCTCGATTTCGGACAACGTCTGGTGGCCCATCTGCGAATAACATCCGATGACCGCCGTGTAGGCATGGGGATTCTTGCGAATGAAGGAACGAACCA
>JAIBAQ010000067.1 GCA_019695095.1 Candidatus Hydrogenedentota bacterium | reverse complement strand
CCGGCGCGATTGATCTGCAACGTGGCCTTGTCGCCCAGGAACTCAATACCGTGATCCATGTCTCCGAAAGGACGCCAGCCCGTACCGTGGCGCATCGAATAGGTGAGCACATAGTTGGGACATTGAAAGATGCATTCCGCCGTATCCGGAGTCTCTCGCATATCGTTGTGGGCAATCTTTCCGCCGACTGTCGAAACGCTTTCGATTTCGGGTCCCATCGCCCACGCCACGATGTCGAACAGGTGAACGCCCCACGCGGATATCATGGCGCCGGAATAGTCCCAGAAGAAGTACCACGTTCCGTGAAAACGCTTCGGATTGAACGGGCGCAGGGGCGCAGGACCCAGCCACATGTCGTAATCGACGCCCGCTGGCGTTGGTTCATCCGGGGTATTGCCCAAGTCGCTGAACATTTCCTTGGGATTCCACGTGTTCCACGCATTGACCATCGTGATCTTGCCCAATTCACCCGCATGGATACGTTCAATTGCACTTTGCCAATGCGTGCCGGAACGTTGTTGCTGGCCTACCTGGACTACGCGTCCGTGCTTCTTGGCCGCGGCGACCAGAAGCTGCCCCTCGCGGACGTTGTGGCACATGGGCTTCTCAACGTAGATGTCCTTGCCCGCCTCGCACGCCATCAGCGCAATTGGAACGTGCCAATGATCGGGTGGCGCTATCACAACCGCGTCGATGTCCTTGCGCTCCAGGACCTTTCGGAAATCGCTGTACGTGTCGGGATTCTGGCCCGAGATTTCCGCCGCGCGATTTCGGTGCGATTCGTCTACGTCGCAGACGGCCACAATCTTCACGTCTTCCATCTGAGACAACAGTCCGACGTGCATTCCGCCTTGACCGCCGGTGCCGATGTGCCCCAGCCGGATCTGGTTGTTCGCCGCATACCCCCGCCGCGCAGCCATGGTCAATGCGGTTGCTGCCGCCGCCGATCTCAAGAATGTCCTGCGAGTCATTCCCTTATTCATCATCTTCCCCCCGTTATCCGTGCGTTTCCATTGACGCCAACTTCGCAAATTTCCGGCTACTTTTGCTCCAGCCGCTCCTCCATTGCTTTCCACACCTTCATGCTCTCGACAAGATGTACCTTGGGGTCCTCTTTAATCTTGTAGCACTGCAACCCGATAGGACCCCTGAAACCTGCGTCGCGAAAGGCCTTCACGACGGTACAATATTCATCGATTTGGTCCATCTGCAGCGGGTCAATGGTTGTCGGCTCTTTCGCCCCATTGATGGACATCACGAACATCTTCGGAGCGCAGAGCTTTACCACCTCTGCCAACGGAAGCGCCCGATCCCCAAGCGCTTTCCAGTGGTGAAAGTTGAACGCCGATCCGAAATTCGGACGGTTCACCTTGTCCGCCAGTCGCACAGTATCCTGCGGAGACTCCACCCACAGGTTCAGGTGCGGATAGGTCGCCACCTTGACGCCATAGGGGGCAACCAGGTCCGCCAGCTTCTGAAACAACGGCACCGCCAACTCGTCCCCCGCCGGGTCAGAAGGCTTGTATTTTTTGCTGTGCGTATTGCACCACAAGATCGTGCCGCGATCTTTCATCAGCGGCAGCACTTCCGGCAGTTTGGGATTCCAAGCTTCTTCCCCGGGATCGATATTCACCGTGAAGTAGACCGAAAACAGTCTCAATCCGTACTGGTCCACGGCCTTTAATGTGTCTTCGATATCGTTCAGGTTCCGGTTGTCGAATCCATCGAAGCCGATTTCCTTCAGAATGGCTACCTGGTCATAAACGGAAGGGGGTCCCGCCGTTTCCATGCTATTCTTGAAGGGGAAAAACGGGTTCATCTCCCCTTCGTCCGCCCAACTCATGACCGCCAACATGCCCAGCGCCAAAGCTGCCATTACGCGCATATCTATGCTTCCTCCTATACACTGCGTCCACTGGGTCCATTGTGTCCATAGCGTCCATCAAGTCCACTTCGCCCAGTCTCCCCGCATCTCTCTATCCAGCTTCGCGTTCGCTTCCTCGTCATCGGGAAACCGTTCCTTGTCCGGGTCCCAACGCAGTCTCCTTCCACACTGAATCGCAATGAGCCCGATTTGGCATAGTGACACGGTGCGATGGCCGACTTCTAGCGGTTCCAAAGTCTCTCCACCAATCTTGATCGCATGGATGAAATCGGCTTTGTCGGAGAGGGTGTCTTTCAGATTCAATTCACCCGCGCCCAACGGCTCGTTGAGAATTTCCGGCGCGCTCGCCTCGATAGTCTCCGGGTATTTCACACTCACCCATCCATCGCTGCCTTCAAAACGTATGGAGGGGTCGCCCCCCATCGTATAGTTCAAGACAACGCCATCGGCGTATTCGTACGTCGCATCGAAGTCCACGATCGTGTCCCACAGTCCCTCGGAGAACTGGCCCGTCCCCTGCACGCTGACCGGTCCCGTCCGATCCGAGTTGTGCGCCCATTGAACGATATCGTTGAGGTGGCTTCCCCAGTTCGCAATCATCCCATTGGTGTAATCGGAAATTCGAAGCCAACCGGGGCGCTCCTTCAAGACGTGCGGAGCATGAACACGCTGTTCGGTATAGGGAGCATCTTTGGCAGGGCCAAGCCACAGGTCGTAGTTCAATTCCGCGGGCACGGGCATAGCCTCGGGATTCCCTACGGGCTTCGTATCCTCGGGCGAATTGCTGTGAATGCGTTGTAGCTTTCCAATACGTCCGTTGCGCACGCACTCCACCGCCTGCTGCATCACGCGCAGCGAGCGGAACTCGCTATCGGTGCGCGTCACGACACCCGCCTTCTTCGCGGCCTCGCACAGCATGCGCCCGTGCGCCACGCAGGTAGACAACGGTTTCTCGCAGGAAAAATGCTTGCCCGCTTTGGCTGCCGCAATGCCAGCGGGAACGTGCCAATGGTCGGGCGTGGAAATCATGACCGCATCGATATCGTCACGCGCTAGCAGTTCACGAAAATCCCCGAATGTCGCACACCCTGAGTAAGGCGTCCCGGCGTGCTTCGCGTAGGCTTCTTCCACAAGCACCTTCGCCTGCTCGACGCGCCACGAGTCTACGTCGCAGACGGCAACCACCTGCGCGTCGGGCACTGCAAGAAGTTGCGGCAGATTGGCATATCGCGCCTGCCTTCCCACGCCGATCATGCCTACGGTAATGCGATTGCTGGGAGCCTCCGCGCCCAACACCTTTGAGGGCACTATCATCGGCGCGGCAATACCCGCTGCTGTTACCGCCACACCTTTCAAGAAACTCCGCCGTGTCTGCATGCGCCCCCCTACCTGCCGGGATTTTCCGTCCAGTATAGCCACATCACCGCGGCTATTCGACGCGCCCCCCAAATCCATGCGGGATATGGTACCATTAGGTGGGATGGTGTAGTGTTTCCGACTTGGTCAGGGGTGCAAGGATCTGCCCGGAATCATGAGCGCCGTGCACACGACCGAACGTTCGCGCGGTTTCGCGCCCTTCTTCGTTCAGCTTCAACCGCTGGCGGGTGACGGTAGAACACTGTGGACCGTCAAGTTGGAGCCTGATATTCTCACGCTCATCAATCCCACCAACCAGGACGTTCTGCAACTTCACCGGGAAGAAGCGGCCCGCTACATCAATTTTGCGCATGACCTGCGGCGTGGGCGCGTCATCCATTTTGTCATCATCGAAGGGCTGAAGAGCTATTCCTTCCGCTGCGCAAAAGTGCAGCTCCTCAAGCTGCTGACGTGGATGCCCCACAAGGAACCCGAGGAAATCGACCGCGACGTCCGGAACTCGGGGGTGGTCCTCGGCCTACTGGGGGCGCTAAACATCCTTGTGGCCCAGCGCATGTGGATGGGCATGGGCATTGTTCTCGTTGCCGTTGGACTCTGGTCCTACTTTCGTCCGAATCGGAGGATGTTTGCGATCAACGGCGGCCTCCTCCTCGCAACGGGACTGTGGGACCTTGCCACCTGGTCGCTCGATGCCGCGAAAAGACCGTCTGACGGACTCGGATTCAGCATCATTCCCATGGTCATGGGCATCGTCTTCATACTCTGGGGTATTCAGCAATTGACGCTGCTCGGACCCAATCACCAAGTGCGGATTGCCCGGGAGTTGCGCGACGAGCACGCCTCCATTGTGTATCAGCCCTCGGACCTTGTCCGCCGGATTGCCCGATTCAGCACAGGTGTCGCGGCAGTCTTCCTGGTCTATGCGGGTGTCTTGCTGGTTTCGAGCATCGTCTTTAAGCCCCAAGGCGCCGACACATCGCCGCTTTCGTGGCTGACTCCCGATCTGGTTGTATTCGGCTGCACAGGCCTTTTGGCGGCGGCCTCCACGTGGGTTCTGCTGAGAAAGCGCCGCCCGGCGTACATGGAAGCGCGCGTTTGTGCGCAAGTACTCATCAGCGTCGCCGTATTCGGGCTTTGGGGAGCGGCGTTCAGCATGGTATCCGGTTCCGCCTTCAGCTTCTTTGGCGACGTGGTGTACACAACTCATGTCATTTTCGCCCCGGCGGTGTGGCTGACCCTCATCGTGGCCGTCGCCCTCTTCAACCGTTGGTACGGCCGCAACGTGGACAACGAACTGGAAAGCCAGCGAGAGTAGCCAACGACGGGCATTCGTTCGGTTGCATTTCTTCTGATTTCCGTGTCATAACATCAGCATCTACTCTGCGAAGCTGTCGATGTCCACGAAATGAGGTGCTCCCATGTCGCACAAAGCCACTGCATTCGTCGTAGCACTAGTCCTCGTAGTCTTTGGGTGTTCTTTCCTCGCCCACGCCGAACTCCGCGCCGGTATCGCCAACATGGTTGTAACCCCCGATCCGCTCCTGCCCGTGTCGGGCGGAGTCGGGATTCCGGAACCGGTGGAAAAGAAGCTCGGCGAGCTAGAAGTTCGGGCGCTTGTAATTGAACAAGGCGACACGCGCGTCGCGATTGTGAGCATGCCTTTCCTGGGCTTCCCGAGCATTCTTTGCGATCGCATCCGGGCGAAGGTGGAAGACATTCCGCACGACAACATCATCATCGGCTCGACGCATGTTCACAGCGCCCCCGATATGTATGCATTTGGAGACGAAAAGGGAAACACCTTGGCCGACCTCAACTACATCGACAAGGTGTGCGGACAAACGGCGGACGCAATCAATCAGGCGTTGGCGAACGTGAAACCGGCGGGCGTGAAGATTGCCACCGACAAGGCTAATGGCAAGATCGCGTACAACTACTACGCCGAGAAACTTTACGATCCTCGCTGCTCCGTGCTGCAGTTTGTCGGCCAGGACGGCAAACCCTTCGCGACCCTCGTCAATTACGCCATTCACCCCGAAATCATCGGGCCCGACCAGAAGATCCTGAGCCCCGACTTGGTTGGCCCTCTGTATGAGCGCATTGCCGCGAATGGCGGAGGCATGGGTATCTTCATGAACAGCGCTCAAGGGGGCATGATTACGGCCGACTGCCGCGGGCCCGAAGGCAAGGACATTCAGACCTGGGACGAGTGCATCCGAATCGGGAACCTGCTTGCTGATGAAGCCTTGCGTATTGTGTCCGGCGCTGCTGTTCAACAGGACCCAAAGCTGCTGTGTGCCGCCACCAAAATCACGTTTCCCATCGAATCGCTTCTGATGCTTGCCGTAATTGCCAATTCGCCGCTCAAGTACCCCATGAATCCCGACAAGAGCGTGACCACACTGGTCAATGTTGTGAACTTGGGTAATGCTCAGATTCTCACGATCCCGGGCGAAGCCCTACCCAATATTGGCTTCTACCTCAAGCGTAAGATGAAGGGCGAAAACAACTTACTCTTTGGTCTGACCAACGACGCGTTCGGCTATATCCTCACTAAAGAGGACTTCAACAGCTTCGAGCGCTACAATTACGTTTCCCGGACCAGCCTCGGCGAAAAAACGGGTACAATACTGGTCGATGAAGCCTTGAAATTCGTGGATTCCTTGCCTGCCCCCGAAAAGTTGCAAAAGTGATAATTCCGTCAAAGGGTAGGTGCTAAAAGTGCGGTCAGTTAGGGGAAGCCCCCCTAAACTAGGCTAAAGTTTCCCGGCGGAGTTGCCGATAGGATTAGTGGGACAACGGAGCGCCACAACGAACGGGCGCTGGAAAGGAGGTTCAAAATGGCAGCAGTAGCTTCCGTTGGAGCCACCTCCGGCGGCGTCAGTTCCGCAGCATTCCAAGCCGAGTACCAAGCACGTGTCCTGTCACTGCAGAAGGATGTGCAAACCTCGTTGGGTGCCGCCGCGATTAAGCTCATTCAGGCCGCTATTACGGTCGACCCCGCCGTCGGACAGAACCTCGACGTCTACGCCTAACCGATCGCGACCCCGGACTTCGGGGCCGCGATCGGTCTGTTGTTCCAACCACTCCCTCCCTATGAGAATCCTTTCTGCCCTTTCGTTGATTCCCGCTCCTTCAATCGGTCAGGCTATCCTGCAATAAGCGTCGGGGGGAGAAAGGACGTAACGCACATGTCATCGGCGACGGATATCCTTGAGTACTTGATATCGAATAGTCCGTGGGTTGATCGCGACAAAACCGTCGACACGGTAAAAATCGGGAATCCCAACAGGGAAATTCGCAGGGCGGGTGTGTGCTGGATGCCGTCCATCGAGAACATTCGGGCCGCCCATGCGGCGGGCTGCGACGCCCTCGTCGTCCACGAGCCGACGTTCTGGGAGCACCGGGCCGACGAACCGCACTGGCGCTCACTGGAACCGGGCATCGCGAAGCGGCTTTATCTTGAGTCCACCGGAATGGTCATCTTGCGCGCCCACGATACGTGGGACAACTGGCCGGAAATCGGTATCAGGGATTCCTGGGCGGCAGGGCTTGGACTTTCAAATCGTGTCCGGGAAGGTTCTCAGCTTCGCTGGCACGCGATGTACGCGATCGAGGAGCAGCCCTTGCGCCAGTTCGCACAGTACATCGCGCGGCGTATCCAACCGTTGGGCGAGGACAGCGTGCAGGTCATCGGAGATCCCAATCGGCTCGTCAGCAGACCGTCCCTGGGCGTGGGGTGCATCGGGCCTGACAAAGAAATGGCCGAGCTAGGATCGGATGTTCTCATTGTTTGCTACGATGGCGCACCGTATTGGGCTGTGCGGGAGCGTCTGGCCGAAATGGGCGTGGCGGTGATCACCGTAGAGCACGGAACATCGGAGATGTGGGGCATGGAGAATCTCACGCGGCATCTCGGTGAAGTCTTTCCGCACATCGCATTCCAGTATTTCGCGGAACATCCACGCACGTGGACCGTGCGCGCATAAGAGTTGCCGATGCCACGTTTTGGAGTCACACAACAGAAAGAAGCCGAACTCATGCGGCGCATGGATGCGTGCGGGGTGTCTGAATCCGACCTTGAGGAGTCGTTTGTTCGCTCAGGCGGCGCAGGCGGCCAGCACGTCAACAAGACCGCCACGTGCGTCATGTTGCGGCATCGGCCGACCGGGCTGGAAGTCAAGATGCAGAAAGCGCGGTCGCAATCGCTCAATCGATTCTTTGCGCGGCGCCGGTTGTGCGAGTTGCTGGAAGCGCGTACGCTTGGCGAGGAGAGTCCTCAAGCGCGCGAAGCAGCGCGCATTCGAAAACAGAAAGATCGACGCCGCAGGAAGCGCTCAAGCGCAGCTGAGTAAAATGAAAGCGGAGGGCAGACCGGAGTCCGCCCTCCACCTGTGATGCTTAGGCTATCTCGGGGACTTCGAAACCGGGCCGGTTCACAGCGCGCAACATGGAGTTTGCTTCGTCATCATTGACGAATTTCTCCGTGGCCGGATCGAACACCAGCGACCGCCCCAACCGGTACGAAATATTGGCCAGGTGACAATGCGCCGCCGATAGATGCCCTTGTTCGGCGTTGCCATGAATGTCCTCGGGCTTGCGGCTTTTCACAGCATTGATGAAATTCTCGAAAGCGCTTGGACCTTTGGGCGTCTCTTCCTCGGGAGTCACGGGCTTATCATCCTTGTCAAAGAATCCTTTGTTCTGGACGTAGTACCCCTCGGAGCCGTAGAAGATGTTGCCGACGCGCACGCCGGATTCGTCATTGGTAAACCGGTTGCGCACCTCGAAGGTCATCATGGTGCCATCGGCATAGGTGAAGACCGTCGCGCTCGTATTCGGCGTTTCGGCTTGATCCTTGTAGGTGTAGCGTCCGCCTCCCGTGTAGACCTTGACCGGAAGCCCCTTGTTCAGGCCCCACACCGCGATGTCCATTTGGTGCACGCCTTGGTTGCCGATTTCTCCATTCCCGTAGCGCCAGAACCAGTGCCAATTGTAGGGATGGTAGTTGGGGTTGAAGGGTTGCTCTTGCGCGGGACCCTGCCACAGGTTCCAGTTCAACCACTCGGGCGGATCGCAATTGTCCTTGATGCCTATCGAACCGCGGTTCCCGTTCTTATAGACGCAACCGCGCGCCGTGTGGACCTCGCCGATGGCGCCGTTTTGAATGAGGTTAATGGCCTTCTGCCATGTCGCGCTTGAGCGTGACTGCGTGCCATGCTGCACCACGCGGTTAAACTTCTTGGCCGCCGCAACAAGCTGCTTTCCTTCCCAGAAATCGTGCGAGAGAGGTTTCTCGACATAGACGTCTTTGCCTGCTTGGCATGCCCATATCGAGATGATCGTATGCAGATGATTGGGCGTTGCGATTGAAATAGCATCCACATCGTCCCGCGCGAGAAGCTCGCGCACATCTGCCGCCAACACAGGCTTCTTTCCCGTCTTGGTCTCGAGTGCACTTGCACATTCCTGAAGGACTTTCGAATCAACGTCGCACAGCGCAACGACCTCCGAATTGCCGCTGCTGGAAAACGCGTCGATATGGCTGCCGCCACGCCCGTTCAATCCCACGCATGCCACCCGCACGCGCTCATTTGCGCCAAACACCGTGCCTGTGGCGCGTGTGCCGGCTATCAATGCCGCCGTTGCCGCTCCGCCAATGAATGCTCGTCTAGTCAGTTTCATCGCATCTCTCCACTTGTCCGATCTCCCCATCGGGGAGACCGCCCTCTATTGACCTTGGTGGAACGCGAACCGTGCGAATCTCTTTTCATCTGCCCGGCACATCGGAATTGTCTATAGCCTATTTGACCGGAATTTCGAAGAGATTCACGCTCCACTTCGGCAACTTTACACCCTCATCGATCGCTGTCGCCTTGTCTTGCACAAGCTCTATGACATCGGGAGTCTTCGGGTCATTGTGCGCCATCGGCTCGGGACCCGCTATTCTCCACACGCGAGCGCGATTCGAAAGCGTAGCGCCAGTTACATTCAGCTTGAGCGAGACGTCCTGGCCAAGTGGGTTGACCACGCCCACGGTCAACGCCGACCGCTCTTTGTTCCATGCAGCCGCAACGTCCAGTCCCGCAAGATCGCCCGTCACCGCAACCGGAGTTTCCCCGTAGTGGTTGCGATAAAGCATGAGCACGAGGCCCGTCGTTTCAAAGGCTGCCGCCGTCTTGTCGGCCTTGATGGCCCCAATGACGTTGACCGTCTGCGCATAGTTGGCCATGAAGATCACGTCGCTCTGGCGCGTGTATTCATGAATACCTGCCGCAATGCCAAGACCATCCTTCACAAAGTACCGCGTACCGATTTCTCCAAAAATGTCCGGGCCATACCAATAGTTCCATTCGTCCAACGCTATCGGAATCGTCTTACCCTGCAAGGCGGGTATCTCTTTGAGGTACTTGCGATGCGTTTCCGCTTTCCGGCGCACGTTCTCGGGTATCTGGGCGACGTGCTCAAGCAGGCCCGGCTTGGCCCCGCAATAGAAGTGTTCGCTGAGCAGGTCCATGTGGTCCGCGCAGTTCGCGAGCATGCCCGCACTCCAAGGACTTCCGCTGTCGCCCACTCCTATCAATTTGATGGACGAGTCGGCGGCGCGCATCGCCTTCGCGAATTCATTGTGTCGTTGCTGATACTGATCCAAGGGCACATTGCCCAATTGCCAGGAACCGTACATCTCGTTACCGACGCTCCAGTACACACAGTGCCACGGCGCGGGATGCCCGTTACTCGCGCGAAGCCGGCCCATCGGCGTGTCTTCGCCGCCGTTAACGTATTCCACTTCCTCCTTGGCCAGTTGCACGTCGCCGAGACCGCTATTTACAGCAATGTAGGGTTCGGTGTTGAGTTCCTCGCAGAAGAGCATGAACTCATGAATGCCAAAATCGTTGTGCTCTACTCCCTTCCACGCGGGATTCTTGCGCGGGGGCCGTTTGTCGCGCTCGCCGATGCCGTCTTTCCAGTTGTACCCGCTCACGAAATTGCCGCCGGGCCACCGGTAAATGGGCGCGTTGAGTTTCTTCAACAGGCCAAGGGTATCTCGCCTCATTCCATTTACATTGTCTTCGGGCATGAGCGACAAGGTGCCGACTCGGATCGTCTCCGCGGCGGCTATTTCGATTCTCGCTTCATCGGTAGAGGCACCCGACTTGAACACCAGCGGGAACGTTTTGAACTCTGAAGTCAATCCTTCGATGGTCACCTCGGCGCGATCTCCGGGCGCATCTCCCCAGGCAAGCGTTACGCGGACCGTGCCGGAACCCGAGAGTATGATCCGCCCCTCGTATCGCTTGCCTTTAATTAGCCCGAGCCCGGACTGAAGGAGAGTGTGGCCGCCCGCAATTTGTGGCGAGTGTTCGCCCACAAAGGCTGCTTCCTTAATCATGTCAACGCCGCCTGACGGCGCTTTCCACGGAGACTCCGGGGCGCCTGCGGGATAGAAGAACTTCCGATCATCCAACACCTCGGCCCAGATGCCGCCGTATATGCAGTGCCCCAGGTGTTCGATGAATTGTCCGTAGATGTACTTGGAAATAGGCGCGCCGGTTTTCGTCGTGTCGATGTCCGCGACCGGGTGGACTTCGGAAGGTCCGAGATACTCGATTGCCACGTCGTCGTACCATGCCTTTCCGGTGGCATTGCCCCAGCCACCAAACAGACAACAAAGCTGCACCGTCTCACGCTTACCCGAATCGAACTCGAAGCTTACCTGGGTCCAATCGTTTGTACCGGTAAGAGGACCGCTCTGCGCTCCGGGAAACTCGTGCAGATTGATGAGCGCGCCCTTTCCCGAAGACGGCGAGACGTTGTCCGTCTTAATCCATGCGCTGGCCCGGTAGCGCGAATAGGCCTGGACAGGGACAAACGCATACCACGAGACATCGCCGCCTTCCGCGGACCCGATGACCACACACCAGCTCCCGTTGCGGCCTGCCTGTTCGTAGGTAGCGCGGCCTCCGCCGCCCCACACGCGCGATTCCCAACCGGCGGGCTTTCCGACCGGCGTTTCGAATGTCCCGTTGAACGGCATGTCCGCGGCCGTCACGAAACACCCAGCCAACACAACTCCAATCGCAAGCATAAGCCCCCCCCTCTGCCTGATTGGTTGATTCAGACTTCGCGATTCAAAGCCGATCAATAACCGGCGGCTATGGAATCCAGCCGGCTAACTGATCGCCTTGACCTTGTTCTCGATCAGCTCCCTGATTTCCTGAACGCGCTTGGCCGTGGTCGCTTCGCACCGCATGACGAGCACCGGCGACGTGTTCGAGGCGCGCAACAAACCCCAGCCGTCCGGGAACTCGATGCGCGCGCCATCAATCGTATTCACGTCGAGGCCAAGGTCTTTTTGGAAGTACTCGGTGGCCTCTTTGACGATAGCGAACTTGCGTGCTTCCGTCGTCTCAATGCGAAGCTCCGGAGTCGAGACCATCTTGGGCACGTCGCCCAGGTGCTGCGAGAGCGTCTTCTTTCCGGCAGCGAGCAGTTCTAGCAAACGGGCGCCCGCGTAAATGGCGTCGTCAAAGCCATACCAGCGGTGCTTGAAGAACATATGACCGCTCATCTCGCCGGCGATTTGCGCGTGGTGCGACTTCATCGCGGCCTTGATCAGCGAATGTCCCGTCTTCCACATCACGGGTTTGCCGCCATGCTTGGCAATATCAGAGTAAAGTGTCCGCGAACTTTTCACTTCCCCGATAACCGTGGAACCGGGCTTGTCCTTGAGCACGGCACGTGCGAAGAGGATAAGAAGCTGGTCTCCGTAGATTACGTTGCCCAGTTCGTCCACGGCGCCGATGCGATCCGTGTCGCCATCGTAACCGATACCGAGATCGGCCTTGTGCTTCTTGACGGCCTTGATCAGTTCAACGAGATTCTCCGGCACCGTGGGATCGGGATGATGGTTCGGGAACGTCCCGTCTACGTCGCAGTACAACGGAATGACTTCACAACCCAGCGCTTCATACAAGGGCAAACCGACTGGACCGCCGGTGCCGTTGCCGCCGTCAAGTACCACCTTGAGTCTGCGCTTCAACTTGAGGTCCTTGAGGATCCGCTTCATGTACTTGGGCACAAGGTCCATGCGCGTAATGGTAACAGGACCCTTGGCCTTCGGAAACACGCCCGCTTGGGCAATGTGGAAAAGCTTCTGGATATCTTTCCCGTGGATCGTCGATTGGCCGACTGCCACCTTCAGCCCGTTGTACTCTTTCGGATTGTGGCTGGCCGTTATCATCATGCCGCCATCGACGGGCAGCGTGAACAGTCCAAAGTAAACCAGCGGCGTGGGGACTTCCCCGATATCGATCACGTTGATACCGCATGACGTGATGCCATCGATCAAGGCATTTGCGTACGCTTTAGACGTAAGGCGGCCGTCGCGCCCCACAACCAGACACTTCTTCTTCAGTTTGCCTTTCATAAAGGCACACGCGGCCTGTCCGATGCGTGTATACGTCTCTTCGTCCAGATCTTTTCCGGCAATCCCACGAATATCGTACTCACGGAAAATCTGCTGGTTCAGCTTCATGCGGTCCTCCTTGCGGGTAATCCCTGTGCAGGCGAAAAGCCTATCAGGTTATACGCTGCGGCTGCAATGAAAATGCACACCTTGACAGCGCACAGTCTCTAAATAATGGACTCCGGGCCACGTGAACCGACCGATTGCGGGGACACTTGCAGTAAAGCACTCGACCGTTCAATCCAGCTTCTTGAGCCGAATCGCCTTGAACTGAGCCTTCTGAGGTTTGCCGGAGTGCAACTGAAGACCCAAGATGCCCTTGAAATCCTGTTGCTTGGGATCGTCGTCCGTGAATTCAGCAACCTTCAAACCGTTCACGAACAACTCCACATGCGCCCCCTTGGCAATCAGGTGATACTCGTGCCATTCCTCAAGCTTGAACGTGGCCGGTTTACCGTGGACTCCCTCAATGGGCTTGACCGTGCGATTCCCACTTGCATCGAAATAGGCCGATTCTCCGCGCCACGCGAGTGTCTCGCGGCCATGCTCGTCATAGAGTCGCACGACCCAATCGGTCGTCAAGTTGTTATCCACCTGATAACCCGCGATGTCGTAATTGGGCAAAAGCTTGCTGCGATACTGAAACCCGCCGTTCACCCCCTCAGAACCGGTTAGCCGGTACATCAACTTCAATTCGAAGTCCCCCAGTTCCCCGCCTTGCCAAACAAGATACTGATTATCTTTCAACGGATGCTGCTCACTGATCGTCGCCGTAATTGCCCCATCTTCCACCGTCCAGTAACTCATGTCCGGCGCTTTCCACCCGCGAAAAGTCTTTCCGTCGAATAGCGACACAAATCCGTCTTGGTCCTTGCTCCCGGCGGGAAGGGATGAACATCCCAAGCCCAGGCAGGCCAAAACAAGAATTGCAGCACACGTTGAAATGTATGGCTTCATGAAGAGTTCCTTCCCCGAATAGCGATACCGGTTTGAGGGTCCGCACACGAGGTCATCTTGTACGGTTCCCGCACGGGATTCAAACGAAACGCCATGTGCGATACTCGGCCGTACAGGCACGACGTACGGTAGGGTGCCCAGATGACGCAAAGCCTTATCAGAGTCGGCAAGCGAATTTACACCCCCTTCCCCACCGGCCCGGCGAACAGGACACTATCGCTTCCAGGCAATTTGGACGCGTCGCAAAGTCACGCAAGCGGCTCCGTTCCTGCGTGTGCCTAGTAAAGTTGTTCCTATACTATGTAGCCGTATTTTTGCACTATACGTATTACAGTCTGGCTAGCCTCTGTCAATATTTAATATAGGATCTTTGATCGATTTACGGTATTTACGATATTATAAATCGCTTTAAAATCTCTTGACTTTGCGGATAATACGGTGTATCATAGTCTTGAATTCGATTAATGCTAATAAGGACACAAAGACAGCGGCCGGGCCGCCGGCCAACCAGGAGGATCCTATGCAATCACTCAGAAAGGAGGTGTCCGCTAAAACGAAAATCGTCAACTAATCGCGGTAACCGCGAGTCCTGGGGGTATGCGGCCTGTGCCACCGCACGACGACAGGATTCGCAATACAACGAAGGAGAAAAGCGAATGGGATTGTCGCTTGAGACTGAGAGCATCAAAGCGAACAACAGTGAAGACCTCGCGGGAAAGTACCTCACATTCATCTTGGGCGCGGAAGTCTATGGACTCCGCATACTTACGGTCCAGGAAATCATCGGGATCATGAAGGTGACGCACGTGCCGCGCACGCCGGATTTTGTACGCGGCGTCATCAATCTGCGAGGTAAAGTCATTCCGGTGGTGGACTTACGGGTCCAATTCGGAATGAAGAGTTGCGAGGACTCCAACACGACGTGCGTGATCGTGGTTCAAGTCCTCTGGGGCGACGAGGGTTCCACCGTAGGCTTGATCGTGGATGAAGTGTCGGAAGTTATCGACATCCGCCCCAATCAAATTGAGCCGGCTCCCTCCCTGACTGCCAGCGATGGTACTGCGTTCATACTCGGCATGGGTAAGGTCGGAGACAAGGTCGTGATGCTGCTGGACACGAACCGTGTGCTGTCCCGCCGCGAACTGGACGCGATCGCGACACTGAGCTAGCGCCACAGACTCCATCCACTCACCCAGCGCCGGGAATGCGCCCGGCGCGCGACCATCTCGATGTAGTAACGGCCGTACAGGGGAGAACCATGACGTGGATTCAAAAAGAAGTGAACTGGAGCCGGAAGTGCCCATGTCCTTGCGCGCGATTGCGAAAACCTACGCATCGTGGCAAGTGAGTGAGCCCGCAGACGTCCACTCTTCCGCTACAGCTCGCGGGAGCTGGGATGCGGAGCGGGTCAGCGCCGGAAGCAAGAGTGCCAGACACGAAAGAATTGCCTCGAAGAAGAGTGCCGCTAATTGACTATCACAAAAGTCAACAAAAAAGAGGGGTAAATACATGTTCAAACAGATGAAGCTCGGAACCAAGATAATAGTGGGATTCAGTTCGCTCATCGCCATCACCTTAATTCTTGGCGGCGTAGCCACCTACAGCATGCTGGATGTGCGTTCGGCCACGACCGTGCTGGCAACGCGCGACGTTCCCCAAATGAGCTCCGCAAGCGGTATCGAGCGCGCAACGCGCCAGACGATGTATGCCATGCGCGGCTACGCCTACACGGAAGATAAAGTCCTCCTCGACCAAGCCCGCAAGAATGCGGAATCCGTTCATGCAGCCTTCGAAAAGGCCAAGGGACTTGCGGACAGCTTCAACATGACCGAAGTGTCGACTGTTCTGACAAGCGCGGAAGCGGAATCCAGCAAGTACGATGCGCTGGTAGAAGAAACCGTGCAGATCACGGACGGCTTGAACGCCCAACGCGATGTCATGGGGGCAGCAGCCGAGAAGTTTCTCCAGGCCTGCGGCAATTACCTTGAAGGCCAGAAGAAGACGTTGGCAGAAGAGCACGCAGCCGTAATGAGTGGGACCGGACAGACCACAATTACGCTGGATGACCTGACTCGGCGCGCCACAAAGGTCGCACTGTCCGGAGATATCCTGGTTGACGCGAACAAAGTCCGCATCGCCGTGTGGAAGGGAATTGCCATGCGCGACTCCGAGGCAATTCTTGAGGGCGCGAAAGGGTTCGATGCGATCCTTGGCAAACTGGACGAAATGAAGAAACTCACAAAGCTCGAGGCCGATCTCAATCTCATCGATCAGACGAAATTGGCCGCGCAGGAGTACCAGGAATCCACGAACAAGTTTGTCGAACTATGGGATAAGCGAGAGACGCTTGGCACACAGCGAGGCAAAACGGCGGAATCTGTCCTTGCCTCGGTACAGTCCATTGCGGACGAGCGAACCGAAACCACTCAGACCGCCGCATCGAATGCGGAGACGACCCTGGGTCGCGCGTCAACGATCCTTCTCGTCGGTTTGTTGGCCGCATCGGGCATCGGAATCGTGTTGGCCATCCTCATCACCCTGTCGATCACGCGCCCAATCCGGCGAATCATCGACGCCCTCACGACCGGCGCCGAGCAAACGGCTTCTGCGGCGTCACAGGTTTCGCAATCGAGCCAAAGCATGGCGCAAGGCGCAACGGAACAGGCATCCAGCCTGGAAGAGACGTCGGCATCGCTCGAGGAAATGACCTCGATGACCAAGCAAAATGCCGAAAACGCTTCGCAAGCGAGAACGCTGGCAGCCTCATCAAACGCGAGCGCCGAGAAAGGCGTGCAGGCAATGGACCGGATGAGCAGGGCCATCGACGACATCAAGAAGTCCTCGGACGAGACCGCGAAGATCGTGAAGACCATCGACGAGATCGCCTTCCAAACAAACCTTCTAGCCTTGAACGCCGCGGTTGAAGCAGCGCGCGCGGGCGACGCCGGCAAAGGGTTTGCCGTCGTGGCTGAAGAGGTGCGTAATCTGGCGCAACGGTCCGCTGAAGCTGCACGCAAAACTGCCAGCATGATCGAAGACTCCGTGAAGAACGCAGATAGCGGCGTACAGATCAGCCGCGAGGTTGGCGAAGCACTGCAGGAAATCGGCGGTACCACCCAGAAGGTCAACAGCCTGGTCAGCGAAATCGCACTTGCGAGCAATGAACAGGCCCAAGGCATCGAGCAACTCAATCAGGCTGTTCAGCAGATGGACGCCGTGACACAGCAAAACGCAGCGAGCACCGAAGAATCGGCCGCGGCCGCGGAAGAACTCAACGCGCAGGCCGACGAAATGTCGCGCATGGTTGGTCAGTTGCAGACAATGGTTGGCGGCGCACAATCCGTCGTCACAAAAGCCGTCGAGGTCAAGGCCCCACCCACTGTGAAGTGGACTGCGAAAAAAGCGCTGGTCTCCCACGCTACGGTCTCCAACGAGCGCCGCGTCGCTAAGCCTGGCCATGTGATTCCTCTCGAGGATGAGGACCTCAAAGACTTCTAGCGTATAGTTGTCAGAGCCTGGCGACAAAAAGGGGCCGGTCATTCTCGGGCAATGACCGGCCCCATCCTAATGCTTCTCCTAAAGGACCTTCTGCGCGACGTCAGCCGTTCCCACCACTGAGTCCATGCTCGCCTATTGCGGCTGCAATACCCCCACATTCCGAACAAGATTCTCTCATTTTGAATTCGAAAAGATACACCTTTGTATTATTCTCAGATAAGTCAATGTATATACTCCAATGACTATCATTGATCTTGTCGCTCAAATTCACATATTTAGCAACATCCAACTATACTGATTATTGACATTTTTAAGCATAATAAGACCGTAAATCCCGAAAACTACGTAAATTCCATTTGACATAGTCCCTTTCTTGGGGTAGACTCAGAGCAATATCGAATCAAATGATTAAAATCGATTTAATGCGCTTTTCACTATAAACCAGCGCAGAGAACAGGCCGTACCAGTGCTCTACGTTTCCCCCACTCGGAATCGCGAATACGGCCTATTCTCTCTGGCAGCTAAATGCGAACAGAAAGGAGAACAAGATTGGAATTAACTGATGCAGTGCGGTTGGAGCAGTTCGACAGCCGAAATCTCGCGGGGAAGTATTTGACTTTCAAGCTGGATACCGAAATCTACGGGCTGGAGATTCTGTCGGTTCACGAAATTATCGGGATCATGCACATCACCCACGTACCGCGAACGCCGAGCTTTGTCCGCGGCGTGATCAACCTCCGGGGGAAGGTCATTTCGGTAGTGGATTTGCGTGTGCAATTTGGCATGGAACGTTGCGACGATTCCAGCAGGACTTGCATCATCGTGGTGCAAGTCGCGCTAGACGCCGCGACCTGCACGGTGGGACTGATAGTCGACGAAGTCTCCGAAGTCGTCGATATTCGCCCGGCCCAGATTGAGCCGCCTCCCTCGTTTGCGTCCGATGATGGAACAGGCTTCATCTTAGGTGTGGGCAAGTTAGGCGACAAAGTGGTCATGCTACTGGATACGGACCGAATCCTCTCACGCAGCGAACTGGCTGCGATGACCACCGCGCTCTAGCGAATAGAGCGCCCACGTAACGAATCTCTCCAAAACATCAACGGGGCAACTCTGCCCTGCCGGGTCAGGCGCTGCCAAAGCGCATCGGACCGGTAAACACCAGTCACTGGAGGCTGTATACCTCCAGCGGAAAACCAAGCAGTTGGGTCTCTGGAAAGCCTTCGGGCAAAGACCCATGAATATAGGGGGCCAGTACATGTCCAAGAAGATAACGCTCGGCAAGAAGATTGTCCTTGGGTTCACGTCTCTGATAGTTATCACACTTGTCCTGGGTGGTATATCGATATACAGCATGCAGCAAGTGCGCCAGGCAACTATCGTTTTGGCCGAACAGAATATTCCCGAGATGGTCGGGGCTAACGACATCGAGCGGGCCACGCGGCAAGCCATGTTTGAGATGCGCGGTTACGCGTACACGGACGACCCGGACTTTCTTGCGGCCACCCGCAAAGGGTTGGCTGGTGTCGGAGAAGCTTTTCAAAAAGCCACAAGTCACGCACAGAGCTTCAATATGGCCGATGCCCTTGCATCACTCGGCAGTGCCAACTCGGACGCGCAAACCTATTCGAAGCTGGTGGACGAAACGGAAAAACTCAATGCCGACCTGATTGGCAATCGCAACAATATGGGGGCCACGGCAGAGAAGTTCACGAAAGAATGCGTCGAGTTGGCTCAAGAACAGGAGAAGGCCTTTACCGAAGAGTTGACGGCCGCATTGAGCGGCAAGGGGCAAGGTGCGGCATCCTTGGAAAGCCTGACGAAAAAGATGACCATCATCTTGCTTGCAAAAGACTCTATTGCCGCAACCTTCCGCATTCGACAAGGCGTGTGGAAAGGAATCGCCACGCGCGACATCAACCTGATCACGGATAGCGTTAAGGGGTATGACAACGTCATCGGTGACCTGGAGGAAATGCAGCGCCAGACCAGTGTTGCCAAGGACCTTGAACGGATAGGAATCGTTCAGACTGCCGCCAGAGAATACCAGAATGGCGCCAAGCAATTTGCCGAACTATGGAACAAGAGGGATGTCATGGTGCAGGACCGGAACAAGGCCGGCAATGCCGTGCTAACCGCAGTGCAGGCCCTTGCCGATTCGGGTTCGAAAGCCACTACGGCGTCCGCGAGCAAGGCACAGCAGACCTTGGGACGAGCGTCTACGCTTCTCCTTGTGGGGTTGCTGTCCGCGGCAGCATTGGGGATAGTCCTGGCTTTCGTTATCACGCGATCAATTACACGTCCTATTCGCCGAATCATTGACGCGCTCACCACGGGAGCAGACCAAACTGCTGCGGCATCCGCGCAGGTTTCGCAATCGAGCCAGAGCATGGCAGAAGGCGCCACCGAGCAGGCATCCAGCTTGGAAGAGACGTCGGCTTCGCTCGAAGAGATGACTTCGATGACCAAACAGAATGCCGAAAACGCATCGCAAGCCAGGTCTCTTGCCGCGTCGTCGAATACCAGCGCGGAGAAGGGCGTGCAGGCAATGGATCGGATGAGCAAGGCCATCGATGATATCAAGAGATCGTCGGATGAGACCGCGAAGATCGTCAAGACGATCGACGAGATCGCGTTCCAGACTAATCTGCTCGCACTCAACGCGGCGGTCGAAGCGGCGCGCGCCGGCGACGCGGGCAAAGGCTTCGCTGTCGTGGCCGAAGAGGTCCGCAACCTGGCGCAACGTTCCGCGGAAGCGGCTCGCAAAACCGCGGCAATGATCGAAGACTCGGTGAAGAACGCAAGCAATGGTGTGGAGATTAGCCGCGAGGTAGGAGAGGCGCTGCAGGAAATCGGTGGCACGACCCAGAAAGTCAATAGTCTGGTCAGTGAAATCGCTCTCGCAAGCAACGAGCAGGCGCAAGGCATTGGGCAGCTCAATCAGGCCGTGCAGCAGATGGATGCTGTGACGCAACAGAATGCTGCAAGTACGGAGGAGTCCGCGGCGGCCGCAGAAGAGTTGAACGCGCAAGCGGACGAAATGTCGCGCATGGTTGGTCAGTTGCAGGAGATGGTAGGTGGAGCCACGTCTGGTCAAACACGACCGGCGGCATTGGCCGTGGAGCCGGCTGCAATCGGAAAGCGCAAAACTCTAACGGCCCGCTCTCAGGCGTCGGCAAAGGCACTCACGGTGCAAGCAACGGTAGAACGGCGCGTGGCTAGTCCGGCCAATGTTATTCCGCTGGACGAAGACGACATGAAGGATTTCTAGCCCACAAGGTGCGCAGGCGCTATCGCGTGCCTGCGCGAGCTCGGTTGTAGAAGAGGGGCCGGTTCTTCACGGGGGAAGAGCCGGCCCCGTCCGATGCTTCATCGATGCTCTCGCGGTCGAGTATCAGACTCCGTCCACGGAATCAGCCGCCCGAGCGAAGCTATCGCATCTCCTGGCCGCCGGTCACGTTTATCGCCTGACCGGTCATGTACCCCGAGTCTTCCGATGCCAGAAACACGACGACGTTGGTGACGTCGCGGTAAGCGCATGGCCGGCGCATAGGAACTTGATCGACGTATTTCTTGCGAACCTCTTCTTCGGAAATGCCTTGGTTGGCGGCATACTGTTTGAAGAGGCTGTCCTTCCACAGCGGCGAGTCGAGCAGGTTTCCTGGACAGATTGCATTCACGCGAATATTGTTCTCGGCGAATTCAAGCGCAAGACTTTGCGTCACACCGATACCGCCAAACTTGGACGCGGCATACGCGCTGTTACGAAAGCTGCCTTTCTTGCCTGACTTGGAATTAATCTGAATGATCGAACCGCCGTTTGGAATCATAACGCGGGCGGCCTCGCGGGCGCAGAGGAAGTAGCCAACGAGGTTTACTTCGATCACCTTACGCCACTTGGCGGCATCAAACTCGACCGACGGGCCGGAGATCAGTATGCCTGCATTGGAGACAAAGATATCCAGACCGCCGAGCTTGGCGACCGCCTCGTCTACACCGGCGCGCACCGCATCGGCATCGGTCACGTCGACGCGCGCGCCAAATGCACGCGATCCCGTCTTCTTCGCGACGTCATTTGCCGTGGTTTCCATCGCCTCGGCGTTTACGTCCCAACCGTATACGTCGCAACCTTCCTCGGCTAACCGCTCAAGAATGGACGCGCCCAATCCTTGTCCCGCGCCTGTAACAACAGCGCGCTTTCCCTGCAATCGTTTCATGATACGTATTTCTCCAGCAATGCCTTCTCCGCGTCCGTCGTCCACGCGCAATACGCGCCCAGCCTGTTGGCAAGCTCTGGAAGCCGTTCGGGAATCTCTTCGACGCTCATTAGTGGAAGATCGGGGATTTGCGGGTAGATGACTGTCTTGCCGGGATACCGGGCCGTGTTCACGCCCTCAAGTCCTTCGCGCGCGGAGTTGAGCCCGCCGATCGCGGATACGCTCAGGTTTGTGTTCAACTCACGCCGTTCAACCATCTCAAGGACCTTGCGGAGATCGCTGATGCGCGAACCGCTGGACCCGAAGATCTTGATGCCACGGCAAAGGTCCTTGAGTTCGATGTCAGCCATGCTGCCGAGACCCAACCCCGAGAACACATTCACGAGCGCGTTGTCAGCGGCAAACGCTATCGCCGCCGAAACCAGCTTCGCGACGGGGGCCATAACGATGACATCATCGTACCCGCCGGGCGCAAGGCCGAGAATGTGCTCGTCCATCGCGGCAGGGCTATCGAACTGGCTGGGCGCGAAGGTCAGCAGTTGGACGCCGCGGCTCTTGACAAGTTCCCCAAAACGCCGCTCGATGTGATCGAGGCGTTTGCGATCGAGATCCGTGACAACGATGAGGCGCGGTCCCATTGAGATTTCGATGGCGCGCTGCACGTGCATTTGCCCCATCGGGCCGCCTGCGCCGAGGAATAGCGCTTCGCCGCCAGGCAAAAGGTCGTAGCGCGAGTTGGCCTGCTTCACCGAGGGAATGTCATTGCCACCGCCGTAGAAGCGTACGCCCTTGTAGTGAACACGCCCGATGTCCAGCGACACGGCGCCCTGCGCCACGGGGAAACCAAGCAAGTACACGATCCCATTGTCGCGCACGCGCGGAGCAAGCTCCTTCAGAATGTCCGGCGAAGGCAGCGGAATGATGATGTCGTCAAACGTTCCATCGCCAAGCCCGCTCAATGAACGCGGAACGATCGTGGCGTTGGGATACTTCTCAAGCCACGCGGGAACGTCCGTCTCGGTCACAATGAGGATATCGCCGTCCCCAGGCTCCAATCGTTCTTTGAGGTTGTACGACATCTCGACGCACGCCCACGGCTCCGACAAGGCCGATTCGCTGTAGCCGGTTTCAGATTGAACTGGGAGCAGATAGCAGCCTTCATCGCCTGCGAGCGCTCGCTCGTCAAGATAGCAGTATTGGCCAAGGCCACCGGGGATGAGGTATCCAAACGCGAAACCTTCGCCCTTGTAGTAGATGTCAGCCTGAACAATGAAGCGTTGTCCCGGCTTGAACTGGCCTTGCCAATCTTTCCCCACCTTAACGACCGTCGCGGCACATTCGTGTCCGAGCACGGTCGGCTCCACCGAAAGGTCGCGACCGCGCAGACGGGCATGCTTACTGCCCTGATTGATGATCTTGATATCGGATTGGCAAAGGCCGAGGGCATCCACCCGAAGCAGAATCTCGTTGTCATTGGGTTCGCGAAGCTCAAGCGTGACCGGTTTTCCATCGCGTCCCAGATTCTCGAAGCCGGCGCCAAAGACTTGCCATGCGTCGTACGTATCGGGAAGAGCGCCTTCTGCATTCTGATACTTTTCGATTTTCGTCACGTCGGTTTCCTCATTGCAGTGCGGCAGAGCCGCAAAGTTGGTGTTCGGTGCAGTCCACCGCAGTGTTACGACTTGCGGTCGGCAATACTCTGCAACCGGTAATGCTCATCGGGACGCGTGAAAATTCGGCTCACGTCATGATCGCTCATGAATCGAGGGCCTCCCAACGCGTAGGTGTGTACAAGTACCTGGGACGCCTTCTCGGCCATGTCCGTGCAGCTTGTTACGGCCTTTGGCGTGGCGCCCATCGTGATCAGACCGTGATTCTGCATCAAGATCGCCGAGGGTAATACGCCTTCTTTCTCGACAAAGTCTTCAAACCGGCGCTTCACCTCACGCGCCAATACCAAACCCGGGTCGACGTAAGGAATGAAAACCGACTTGTGCTTCATCGAGACGATCTGGTCGGGAAAAATCCGGCCCGACGCAGCTTCTTCAGCCTTGTTGGAGCATAGGATAGCATTGGTGTACGTGGGGTGCGTATGGCCAATAAACTTGTACTCAGGCACGCTCAACAGGATGGCGTGAAGCATGGCTTCGACCGACGGGCGGCGCTTCTCATTGGGGTCGAGTAGCGACTCGCGAAACACGCGAGAGACATCCTCATCCCCTGCCTTAGAATCGTCCAGAATCGCCGTGATGCGCGAGATGGAACAGGCCACGAATCCGCTTTCGTCTATTGTCGCAAGCGTTGTCCCGGAAGCCTTTACGTAGAACGAGTCGTCGTCGATTCGCGCGGCGGTATTGCCCTCTCCGAGGATGGCATATCCGTTTTCCGGATCGCCCAAATAGCGGGACATATCAACCAATTGCTGCAGTGTGTCTGACATAGTAACCCCTGTGAAAAGCGCCCGTGCATCGGCGCAGATGGGAAGAGTATAGCAGGAAACGAAGGTGGCGAGAAACTGCCGCCCCTGCCTCTGCTCCCCTGCTCCTTCCACCGTATCAACGGCTACGAAGGACGACTTTCCAGTTTGCACGTCAACTCCAATAATTAGTGTCAGTTCGTTGCACTGTCAGGCGTTGACGAGTTGTCGTTTGCAGAATATCCGCCGCGGCGGATCAGGAGACCCTGTCACACACTGGAAAGTCCGCCCTCCGCCATGTCGTCCCGGGGGTCACCGCAACCACGATTTCAACAGCATCCGATAGATACGGTACGAATCGCGTACCTTATTGAAGTGCGAGGAGCGGTTGCCCTCCTCGTAGATCGTCTGAATCGGAGCAGGTACGACCACGAACTTCTTGCGGAGCGCCGCAACGAGAATAGCCATTTCCGTTTCGTAGCGGCCTCCGGGCACATGCGCGACGATGTGCTCCAGTAAGCGCCTGGAATGAAGCCGGTACCCCGACTGCGTGTCAGGGATATCCCGTCCGAGCATCATCCGTGTAATGCGCGCCGTCATCTTATTGCCGAACCGGCTGGTCCAGGGGACTTGCGAAAGATCAAAGGTGCGCGAACCAATAACCAAGTCTGCTTTTTCACGCAAGGCCGCTTCGTAGAGTCCCAACAATTCGGAGGCGTCGTGCTGGCCATCCGCGTCGACAATTGCGGCGTAGGCCATGGTGGGGTCCGCCAGGGCGGCGCGGAAACCCTCAAGCATGGCAAACCCTTTTCCTCGATTCACCGGGAACGTGACAACCTCAGCCCCCAAGCCTGAAAGGCTCGCTGTGGCGCCATCCGTGCTGCCGTCGTCGACCACAACAACGTGATTAACATGGCGGAGCAATGCTTCGATAACTGGCCCGACTCGCTCGCCCGCGTTGTAGCAAGGCACAATCGCGGTAACTGCCCTGCGCAGGGTATCGTTTGCACTTGAGACGTCCGGCGAGACTGCTTCGTCCACGTCACACCCCCTCGGTTACTTCATCCTACAATACCACAGCCTGCGTGTTTCACGTTGAAGCGCGAACCCCGAATCGTAGGCTGCTCGCCCACATCTCCCCTGTCGCGCCTTTGCGCGGTGTGCAACGGCTGTGCGATACTCCCCGGCCAGTGAGGGCAATAGAATTCCGGGCGGAGGAGAGAGTTGTGAAAGTTCTCGAAAAGTGGGTTAAAGAAGGTTCCGTCGACACGGTCATCGCGGCTGGCATCGATCTTCAGGGACGCCTCTACGGTAAGCGCTGCAACGCGGTTCCGTTTCTCCGCGATCTGTCTGCAGGCGTCCATACGTGTGACTGCAACTACGGTTGGGATATTGAGCGTATGCTAATTCCCGGCCTGGAATTCACGGGGTGGCATACAGGGTACGGCGACATGGCGGCAGTGCCCGACTGGTCCACATTGCGCAAGTATCCGTGGTTTGAAAAGACGGCGCTAGTCATTTGCGACACATATGACCACCACGGAAATCTCGTCGATATCGCGCCGCGCACGATCCTTCGCAGACAAATAGAGCGCGCGAAGTCAATGGGCTACACGGTCAAGGCAGCCCCGGAACTCGAGTTCTTCATGTTCCGCGAGACGCTCGAAAGCTCGCGGGCGAAGGACTATCGCGACCTGGAACCCATGTCCAGATACATTTCGGACTACTGCATCTTTCGTTCGTCCATGGACGAATGGATTGTGGGGCCGATGCGCCGCAACTTCGCCGAAGCCGGAATCGAAATCGAGTGCAATAAAGCGGAATGGGGACACGGACAGTTCGAGATCAACCTCGTGTATGGGGACGTGCTCGAAATGGCCGACCGTCATGCCATCTTTAAGAACGGCATTCGCGAAATGGCCGCCCTCAACGGGGTACAGGTCACGTTTATGGCAAAGTGGGATTCAAAGCACTCCGGCAACGGCGCGCACATCCACATGAGCCTTTGGAGCAACGACACGCCGGCGTTCCCCGATCCCAAAGGCGAACACCACATGTCGGAGACCATGCGGCATTTCCTAGGCGGCATGATGGCATGTACCCTCGATCTGCAATTGCTGTACATGCCGATTATCAACTCGTACAAACGCATCGAGGACGCATCGTTCGCGCCTTCGACCCTGACGTGGGGGGGCGACAACCGCACGACCGCGTATCGCGTGGCAGGCCATGACAAGTCCATGCGCCTGGAAAACCGCATCCCTGGTTCGGATGCGAACCCGCATCTCATTTACGCGGCGATGATCGCGGCGGGTCTCTATGGCATTGAGAACAAGATTGAGCCCGTTGGTCCGTTCATAAAAGCCAACGCCTACGAGTTGACCGACGCACCCAAGCTTCACCGGAATCTGACCGACGCCACCAATGCGTTCGAGAACAGCAAAGTGGCGCGGCAACTGCTTGGCGACAATGTTGTCGATCATTACGCAGCGGTGGCGCGTTGGGAAATCAACGAATTCCAGAAGTACGTGACCGACTGGGAACGCAGGCGCTATTTCGAGCTGATCTGACCGAACAAGTCAAGGCGATAGGGCAGACTTTGTTGACGGTGCCGGGGCGGCCTATAATCCATGATGGCGAGGTAGCCCGAGCGATGACAAAAAAGGCTAGTTTCATTGAAGTTACAGACGATGTCTTGAGAGAAATGACTCAGGCCATCGTCGATGCCGTGCATCCCGAAAAAGTCATCCTCTTTGGTTCCCACGCGCGCGGTGATGTGCGGGCTGATTCCGATGTGGATCTTGCGATAATTGAGACCGAGGAGTTCGATGAGAAACGAAACAGATGGGAAGAACTCAGGCGTATACGCAGAGCACTCGACCGCTTTTTTGTACCGAAGGACATCTTACTTTTCAGTCGTTCCGAAGAGCAAAAAAACATGCGCCTTCGCTCGCATATTCTCACCACTGCGCGAAGAGAAGGATTGATACTCTATGAGCGTCAATGATGACGCGCGTCTCATGTATTTGAAAGCTCAGAGTGATCTGCGTGCTATTCACGGCATGAGCGACAGCAGTGTTTTCAGCGATGATATCTTCGGGTTTCATGCACAGCAAGCCGTCGAAAAGCTCCCTAAGGCCTGGCTATGGTCTTTAGATGTAGAACCGCCCTATATTCATGGACTGGGCGAACTCGTGAAGCTGCTGGAACACTCCGGAGCGAGTCTCCCTGAACAACTGCAAAGCCTGGAGCATCTTACAGATTTCGCCGTACACTTTCGGTACAGCGCAGACATGGCTCCCTTGGATGAAAGCCGGGAAGATATAGCGAGTAAGGTAGAAGAACTGTCAGAGCATATTCGCACGATAATCCCCGATATTGGTCAATCGGATGAGGATTCTGAAAAGGTTTCGTAAGGAAGGAGTTTGTATTCATGCGCTTAGAGAATAAGGTGGCAATCATCACCGGAGCGGGGTTGGGAATGGGCCGTGAGGCGGCCCTCGTGTTCGCGAAGGAAGGCGCTAAAGTGGGCGTCTTCGATTTGAACGCCGATGCCGGCAAAGAGACGGTTGCGCTTGTTGAGAAAGCAGGCGGCAAGGCCGTGTTTGTGCAGGGCGACGTGAGCAAGGAAGCCGACGTGAAGCGGGCTATCGAAGAGACCGTCAAAGCCTTCGGCAAGCTGGACATCCTCTACGCAAATGCGGGCGTGCTGTGGAAAGACCGCGACAAGTCGGTTCTCGACACGACCGAAGAGAACTGGGACATCGTGCAAGCCATCAACCTGAAGGGGCCCTTCTTCCTCACGAAGCATGGCATACCCGAACTTCGGAAAGCGGGCGGCGGTTCCATCATTCTCGTGGGATCGATTTCCGCGCTCGTCGGATTCACGCTGGCGCAGGACTCGTATACGAGCGCCAAGGGCGCGCTCATCGCGCTGTGCAAATCACTTGCCGTGCAGTTCGCGCCGGAACAGATCCGCTGCAATATCATCCACCCCGGTTTCGTCGACACCCCGTTGCAGGCCCCCTATCTCAATGACGACAAGCGCAAGGCAATTGCCGGGGAAATTCCAATTCGCCGGTTGGGTACCGCGCGCGATATCGCCAACGCGGCGCTCTTCCTTGCGTCCGACGAATCGAGCTGGATGACGGGCGCCGAGATGGTCGTGGACGGCGGGTTCATGGCGACGTAAACTGACGCCACGTCATTGTCTGAATAGCGAGTCAAAAGCTGCCGGAACACGCGCGTTTCGGCAGCTTTTCTTTTGTCTGCCTTCCGGCTCCGCATCGTGAAATGAAAAACGGCAGAGGCCGCTGCTTTCGCAACGGCCTCTGCCAAACTTGATTCGACGTCAGCTCGCTTAGGACGCTTTGCCGTCTTTCTTCGCGCTCAGGCAATCGGCAAACGTAGCCGGACCGTCATTGATCAGGGCTTCGATGCAATCCTGAAGGGTCGGTTCGCCAGCGAGCGCAGGCTTGGATACCATTTTCACGTGCTTCATTTCGTTCTCTCCTCTTCCTCTAGTTCTTTGTCGACCACACGACAAAGGTTTGTGAACCGTGCTTCCCCACGAGTCCGGATAGTAACTAATCCCTCCGGACTGCGTTGGGATACACTTTACTCAACTATAGCTGGGTCACCGTGCCAATTACAACCCAACATTTTGTATACTATACGAAATCAAGGAAAATGTCAACAGTAAACTCTAAACTCCCTCAAAGCTCACTTCGACGACTTTCCTCTCCGTCAAGCACTTTACTCACGAAAAGCAGTTCCGTTACCGATTCCGAGAAGCCCGAGCATTTCACAACCGGCAACTGGGGATACTTGGCAAATCCCTTATCGCTATCCCACATGCCACAACGCCAAAAGGACTGCCCCCCACGGGGGTGGGCGACCTCCCGAGCATGCGTACAGTTCCGGCAGAGCCCAACCTCCACGGATGCCTGCCGGGGCCAAGTTGGCGGAAGTGACACTGGAACCCTCCTCATGCTGGTAGCTTGCAGGAAAGACGCTTAACGCGGGTAATAAGTTGACCCTTCGCCGGGATCCTGATATTCTTCAACCGTCTGGGTGCAAAGCTGAGTCTGTCTCTCCTTGCGGGCAATTGGGGCCAGTCGTCCTTTTTCGCACACCGGGAATTGGCAACCGAGCTTTGGTTTTTACCCAGCCGAGACCGACGCATGGGCGTATACCTTAGTATCGGCAGCAATCTGGGAGACCGTCAAGAGAATCTTCTGGGTGCTGTCGAGTGTTTAGAGAAGATACCGGGTACCCGGGTATTTGTCGTATCTTCGGTCTACGAAACAGCACCGATTGGCGATATCGATCAGCCGAGTTTTCTGAACCTCGCAGTAGGAATCGAGACGGCCTTGACGCCGCTTGAACTCCTTGATGCGACTCAGGATATCGAACGGTTGATGGGCCGGGTTCCTTCTCGCCGGTGGGGACCTCGACTCGTCGATATCGACATCGTGTTGTGGGACGACCGGGTCATGGACACGGATCGTCTCAGGATACCGCACCCGGAGTTTCGTAAGAGGGCGTTCGTATTGAGGCCCTTGACCGAAATCGCACCGGAGACGGTTGACCCGGTGACGGGGCGGACGGTTGTTCAGTTGGCAGCCTCCCCCGAAGCCCAAGGCGAAGTACGGCGACTGAAGTCAGACGCCGCCACACGTTGAAGAACCGGCAAGATCACTGAACCGCTCCGCTTGGAGCCCTACAGGGACCGGGACGGGAACGTCACGGTTCAGGAGGATCTGAACATGGCCCGCACCAGCGGTCCGTCTTTGAAGGCCCGCAAGAATGCCGGCGAGAAGATCGCCGTGCTCACGGCCTACGATTATCCATCCGCGAAGATCATGGACGAATGCGGCGTCGACGTCGTGCTCGTTGGCGATTCGGTGGGGATGGTGGTCATGGGCTACCCCAACACCCTCTCAGTCACCATGGACGACATGCTTCATCACGTCCGGATCGTCTCCCGCGCGGTGGAGCGCGCCATGGTCGTTGCCGACATGCCCTTCATGTCGTACCAAGTTTCCGTGGAAGAAGCGGTGCGCAACGCGGGCCGATTCATCGCGGAAGCAGGCGCGCAAGCCGTCAAACTGGAGGGCGGCGCGTTCGAGTTCGGCGACGTCATACGTGGAATCCATCGTGCCGGTATTCCGGTGATGGGGCACATTGGTCTCATGCCGCAGTCGGTGCTGCAACTGGGCGGATACAAGATTCAGGGACGCGACAGCGACAGCAAGGAACGGCTCATCGCGGAGGCCAAGGGTCTTGAAGAGGCAGGATGTTTCGCGATTGTATTGGAGTGCATACCGAGCGAGCTTGCCGGGGTCATTTCGCGGTCCATCACGATTCCCACAATCGGTATCGGCGCGGGACCGGATTGCGACGGGCAGGTCCTGGTCATGCACGACATGCTTGGACTCGGCAAGTACACGAAGTTCGCAAAAGTCTATGCGGATGTCGCGGCAGCCATGCGCGGCGCATTCGCCTCGTACGTGCAAGAAGTGAAAGAAGGAGTCTTTCCTTCCGGAGACCAGTCGTTCAAATGATCGTCATAGCGGATCCCAATGAGATGCGCGCTTGGTCGCGCCAACAGCGCCGCGATGGAAAGTCCATCGGGTTTGTTCCGACCATGGGCGCGCTGCATGAAGGCCACGCGAGCCTGATGCGGGCCGCGTCAGACGCGAACGATGTCGGGATTGCGAGTATTTTCGTGAACCCGGCTCAGTTTGCCCCTCACGAAGATTTCGCCGCGTATCCGCGCACCTTCGAAGCCGACAGCGCGATGTGTGAAGCGTGCGGAATCCAGGCGATCTACGCGCCGAAAGCAGCCGACGTGTATCCGCAGGGCTATGCGACCTACGTGACGGTAGAGGCATTGGATCGCGTCTTATGCAGCCGCTCACGGCCACACTTCTTCCGGGGCGTCGCCACGGTAGTGTGCAAGCTGTTCAACGTGGTCGAACCCGACCGCGCGTATTTCGGACAGAAGGACGCGCAGCAGTGCACGATCATAAAGCGCATGGCGCGCGACCTCGATTTCGCGATTGAAATCGTCGAGATGCCGATCGTCCGCGAACCCGATGGCCTCGCGATGAGTTCGCGAAACAAGTACCTGACCGGCGATGAGCGCGTGCGCGCATTGTGCATTTCGCGCGGTCTGGGGAAAGCGCAATCCCTGCTTGATGCCGGCGAACGGAACGCAGCCACTCTGGTGGATGCGGTGCGCGCGGAAATGCAGCACGAACAGATCGACTATGTGGAATTGGTGGACGCGGAAACGCTGGAGCCGCTCGACACCGTCCGGGGAACAATTCTCCTCGCGGCGGCGGCTCAAATAGGCAAAGCAAGGCTAATCGACAACATCAAATACAAGGTGGCATAAACATGTTCCTGACAATGATGAAGAGCAAGGTACACCGGGCGACGGTGACCCAAGCGGAATTGAACTACGTAGGGAGCCTGACGCTCGACCTCGACCTGATGGAGGCGGCGGAGATCCTGCCCTACGA
>JAIBAQ010000066.1 GCA_019695095.1 Candidatus Hydrogenedentota bacterium | reverse complement strand
CTTCCCGCTCGCGTGGGACATTACACCTCAACAATGCTCGACGGAATTACGGAACAAAGCGACCTCATGTGGTCAGGATGCGGCCCTCAGAAGATCCTGCTGTCGTTCCGATTCAATCGCGATTTGTATCCGAACCCCGATGCCGATGCCGAACCGGAAACGTTGTGGCCGCAAATCGCCCCGCGACTATTTCCGGATCTGCGTGGGCAATACGATTTCGAGAACCTGCTCGACTACACAGGGATCACGGTTGCCGAGTTGACGCAATCGCTGTGGGAATTCGTCTGGCGAGGCCGGGTATCCAACGATACTTTCGGTTCACTACGCAAAGGCATCGAAACGAAGTTCAAACCGATTGAAACGGCGAAACGCATGGCTGCGCCCACGAGCGCGGGAATGCGGGGACGTTTCAACGCGTGGAAGTCTTCTCGTGCTTATCCTGGTCACTGGTATGTGTTACCCGAGATACAAGCAGACATGGATGCGCTCGACGAAGAGGAATTGAATCAGGAGCGTATACGCGTGCTGGTGGGGCGCTATGGAGTGCTTTTCAGGGAAGTGCTCGCACAAGAGTTGCCTTGTATGCGCTGGGGTGCTTTGTTCAAAACGCTGAGAAGAATGGAACTGGCTGGTGAACTTGTAACCGGGTACTTCTTTGAAGATATCCCAGGCCTGCAATTCACCACATCTGCCGCATTGGAGACGTTCCTTGGTCCAATGCCGGAGGAATCCATCTTCTGGCTCAATGCGACCGACCCGGCCTCGTTCTGCGGATCGGAATTGCCCGCGCTGAAGGAAACGCTGCCGCGTAGGCTTCAGGGTACGCACATCGTCTATCATGGAGCGCGTCTCGTAATCGTCTCCAAGGGAAATGGAAAAGAACTTGAGATTCGCGTACCCGTAGAATCCCTCGACTTGCCAGACTACTTTGGATTCATGGAGCATTTGCTGGCAAGGTCATTCATGCCGCTGCCATCGATAGCCATCGAGACGATTAACGGCGAACGCGCTGCTTCCAGCCCATATCTGTCAATTCTGGAGTCCCTCTTCGAAGTGGCGGCCGACTGGAATAAGGTGACCGCTTACAAGAGAGCATGAAGGGACCTAAACCTGCTATGCTATATAGAAGGTTGCACCTGCAAGGCTGCGAGGTTAAGCAATGCGTAATTTCAGCTCTGCCTTCCTATTGCTTTTAGCTGGAGTCTGTACCGGTTGGTCGCAGTCTCATGTCAAGGTTCCCGAACTCGAACTGGAAGTCGCCTACCCGCTGGAAGGGTCGGAGTCGACGGAGCCTTCGGGGCTTGCACTCTCAAACGGAACCTTGTTCTGCGTCTCGGATAAACAGGATTCGTGCATCTATAAGATTGACATCGAGAACGGCAAAGCATCACTTGAACCTGCCATCTGGTTTGAATTGCCAAACGAAGGACCCGAAGGGCTTGCGGATTTCGAGGGAATTGCATGCGACACAGACGGCACTTTCTATTTGGCGAGTGAGAAGATGTTTCGTGTGCTCAGAGTCTCGTCAGATGGCAAAGACACACGCTGGATTACACCCGACTTGCGACCCGCAGGCGAAGACGCGGGACTGTTTCATACCGAGGGCGCCAATTTCGAGGGAATTGCTCAACTCGACCCGACACACTTCTTCCTGTGCGCGGAACGCCAACCGCGCGGCATAGTTGCAGTAGACATTACCTCCGAGCCTGCATCGACGAAGGCGTACAAGCTGGACAAGGCAACCGTACCCCCCCACGGCATTCGTGTCCCCGATTTCACAGACCTCTGTTATCACGATGGGGTGCTATACGCCTTGGAGCGGAACGCTGAGATCATCTCTACGGTCGAAATCCAGAACGAAAACGTGAGCGTGAAACCCTGGCGCTCGTTTCACGATACAGCAGATCGCAATGAACTGCGCTATACGAATAGCCGCTTCGGGATGGCCGAAGGACTCGCCATCGACAGCAATCGCGTGTACGTTGTCCTCGACAACAACCAAGACGCGCGCGCCAATGACCCGAACGACAAACGGCCCCTGCTGTTTATATTTAGGCTATAGCGATGAACGAAACCTTCCTCCATGGCAAAGTCAAAGCGCAAGCCATCCTGCTGCGATGGGCCCGGCTGCTGGCGGTGGGTTCATTCTTAGGGGTGCTGACGCCGTGGATTGGCGGTCTTCACTATCTGGTTGAACTCGGTTCCCATTTCATCCCGATCTACGGACTCATGGCATGGCTCTCCTTCGTAATTCTCGTTGCCTTTGCCAATAAGCGCATGGCCGTGTTGCCGGGAATCGCTCTTCTGGCGACAGGAGCGACGATCGCTTTCTCGTATGCAAAGCCAGAGACGTCGCCTGGGACGGGAATGTCGCTTCGTCTGATGATCTCGAATGTGCTCACCACCAACAAGGACTACGCAACATTCATTGAGCTTGTCAAGAAGGAAGAGCCCGATGTGGTCGTGGTGATGGAAATCAATGATGCATGGGTAAAGGCGCTCGAACCCCTTGAGGCGGATTACCCCCACCGCACGTACCGGCCCAGGGAAGACAACTTTGGAATTGGCATTCTGAGCAAGAAGTCGGTTAGGGAGACGAGCGACATCGATTTGTGCGGAGTACCTGCTCTCCAAGCCGTATTGTCAATGCAGAGACAGAGAGTCAATCTTCTGGCCGTACACACCTTGCCTCCTGTGAATGCGGAAAACGCCGGCAGGCGAAACGCTCAACTCAAGATGATCGCCGATATAACGAAGGACATCCGGGGACTTGCTATCGTGGCCGGAGATCTCAATACAACGATGTGGTCCCCCTCGTTTCGCTCGTTGGTTAGAGAATCGGAATTGCGGGATGCACGGAGGGGATTCGGCGTGCACGCGACATGGCCCGCCGATTTGGCTCCTTTCATGATACCAATCGATCACTGCCTCTACAGGGCTCCGACAAGTGTGAAAGACTTTCGAACTGGCCCCTCCTTCGGTTCCGATCACCTTCCACTCATAATCGATTTTGCCGTGCCTGGATATCGCTCGACGCGAAGCCGTTTCTAGTTCTTTCACGATAAGCAATACCTTCCTGTTGCTTCCGTTTTGACTCACGAGCCCGTTCAGGTAGATTCTTTCCGGTAAGTCCACGGCATTTCTTCGTGGCAACGGGAATCAGTCGGCAGAGAAAGGAGTATGCTCTCATGAATCGGCGCGAGTTTCTTCGGGTTGGCGGGACGGTAGCGGCTTTGGCGTCGCTGCCTGCGTCCGCAAAGGACAAGAAAGGCAAATCCTCCATGTTACGAGTTGCGATGCTGAGCCAATGGCACGTCCATGCGAAAGGATATGCCGATTCATTGCAGAAGATGCCGGATGTAAAACTCACGGCCGTTTGGGATGAAGAACCCGAACGCGGCAAGGCGTGGGCCGAGAAACTGAAGGTCGATTTTGAGCCTGATTTGGCCAAGGTCCTTAAACGCAAAGACGTCGATGCGGTGGCATGTGATGCGCCCACGAACCGGCACGCCGAAGTGATGGTGGCCGCCGCAAACGCAGGCAAGCACATCTTCACCGAGAAGGTTATGGCGCTGACGGTTGATGAGTGCAAGCAAATCAGCGATGCGGTGGCAAAAGCCGGCGTCAAGTTCTGCATTTCGTTCCCGTACCGCACCCGGCCGGAAGTGCTCTACGCGCAGAAAGCCGTCGAAGACGGCCTGCTGGGACAATTGACGTTTGTCCGTGCGCGCATTGCGCACAACGGGGGCAGCGGCGGCTGGCTTCCGAAGCACTTTTGGGATCCCGTGCAATGCGGCGGCGGCGCCATGATGGACCTCGGCGCGCACCCGATGTATCTCATACGTTATTTCGGCGGGCAGCCTAAGCGAATCTCCTCGACGTTCAATTATTTGACTGGACATGAAGTCGAAGACAATGCCGTGTCCGTTGTTGAATTCGAAAACAAGGCAATCGGCGTCGCCGAAACCAGTTTTGTCTCGACCATGAGCCCATTCAGTCTTGAGCTATCGGGTACTGAGGGCAGCTTGCTCATAGGCGGCGTGGATGAGCAATCCGTCAAGATATGTTCAAACAAGTTGGGGACGAAGGAATGGGTCACGCCCGATTCCTTGCCTGCGGCTCTTCCTGGGACCACCCAGATGTGGGTCGACGGGATTCTTCGCGGCGCACCGATACCATTTGACACGGAAGCGGGCACGCAACTCACGGAATTGATGCAATATGCTTACGTAGCCCACAAGGAAGGGCGGCACGTGGAAATACCGAAGCGATAAGCAGTGCTTGTTTAACCCGCATTTGTCACCGCATGTAACCCTACTGTTGACAAGTGCGGAAAGAGGGGGTCTCGTTTTGAAGTATCAACGCGTAGTTATCATGCTCACGAGCTTTCTACTGGCCTTTTCGGTTGCCGCTTATGCGGCCGAATCGCCGCTGTTCGAAGATGTCCATGTGGTTTCGTTGCCGAAAGGCAAATTTGGTTATCGGGGCATGCCCGGAACGATCGCAGCTTTGAATGACGGCCGTTTGTTGCTTGCGTACACCCGCATGCTGCCAAGCGGCAGCGGCGACGGTTCCATTGCGGCCAAATACTCATCCGACAATGGCAAGACTTGGGGTGAAGAGTTCGTGCTGGTCCCGGACCCTGTACCGGCGGGTCAGGACTACTATTGCCATCCGAGCCTTTTGCGTCTGCAGAACGGCCAGATCTTTTTGTCGTACATCTATGGTAGCGGCGCGCCCATGCCAAACATGTTTGGCGGCAATTACTATCGGCGTTCCGCGGACGACGGCAAAACGTGGGGCGACCAGCTCATTGTGACTGCACACCCCGGTTACAACATCGTTCACAATGACAAGTTCATCCAACTGTCTTCGGGTCGTATTCTGGCGCCGGTGGAGTTTCATCTGGACCATTCGCGAGGCGACCACGCCGGATACGTGAGCTACACGGTGTACTCCGATGACAATGGTTACAGTTGGCGTGAGAGCACCAACATGGTGAACATGCAGCCTATCGAAACGCAAGAGCCGCACGTTGTCGAATTGAAGGACGGGCGGATCATGATGCTCATGCGCACCTATAACGGGTTTGTAGTTCGGAGCTATTCAAGCGATAAGGGAGAAAGTTGGTCCGAAGGCGAGAAGGTCGAAGCCCTTACGCTGGCGCCAAACAGTTCCGCGCTGAATATCAAACGCATTCCCAAGACGGGTGACTTGGTGCTGCTTCGCTGTTCGAATGGCACCGACGGCCGTCGCACGCCGCTGGTCTCGATTTTGTCTAAGGACGATGGCGCAACGTGGACCAATGAGCGAGTCATCGGCGGAGACCCGGAGGACGACTACGGATATCCCGGTCTCACTTTCGTCGATGATGTTGCGATTATCGTCTACCACATGCGGGATGGATTACACGTAGCGCGCATTGGCACCGATTGGTTCTACGCGGAGTAGACTCAATTAAGTGGCGCCGGGCTCGATGAACCCGGCGCCACTTGTTTCATCACCCCAGTTTCCACGGGGCGCGGTATTCTTGGTTAATCAGCGCATTCGCCGCGTCGTTGCCGATCACGCGTTCGTTGGCGGCATCCCACTTGATCTCGGAGTTGGTCCGCAGCGCAAGGTTCCCGAGGTGCGCAACGGTCGATACGAAGTGCGCCAACTCCAGGTTTTCGATCGGTTGCTCACGCGATTTAACGCAATCGAGGAAGTTGCGCACGTGCGCGGGGCGCGCGTCGTCGCTATTGCCATGAGTCTCGGCTTGAAGGCCGCCGCCGAGCTTGGGCTCAGGCAACAACTCCCACCCGTATTCACCGACGATGACCGTACCTTTCGAGCCGCTGAAACAGACGCCGTGCGGATGGCCGTTGATGCCGACTCCACCCTGCATCTGATGCTCCCACACAAACACATACGAGGGGAATTCGAAGACTGCGATTTGAGTGTCGGGCGTCTCGCTATTGTCGTCAACGACGCGCTTGCCGCCATACGACGTTACGCGGGTCGGCGGTTCGGGTCCCATTGCCCACAACGCGATGTTGATAAGATGGACGGCCCAATCGGTCATAAGCCCACCTGCGTAATCCCAGAACCACCGGAAATTGAAATGGAACCGGCTCGGATTGAAAGGCCGCAACGGCGCGGGACCGAGCCACATATCGTAGTCGACGCCCGGTGGCGGCGGACAGTCTGCGGGATTGCCAATGCCGCCCAGCCAATCCAGGTAAGCCCACGCTCGCACTTGGCGGATCTTGCCGATCTTGCCGGACTGCACGCATTCGACCGCTTCCCGCCAATGCACACCGCTGTGCCATTGGGTGCCCATCTGGACGACGCGGTTGGTGCGTTTCATTGTGTCCAACATGACACGCCCTTCATTAACGAACTTGCCGAGTGGCTTTTCGACGTAGACATCTTTGCCCGCCTGACAGCCGTAGATAGTTGGCAACGCATGCCAATGGTCGGGCGTGGCCACAACAAGCACGTCAATGTCCTTGCGATCGACAACCTTCCGGAAGTCCTTGACCGTCTTCGGCGCTTTGCCGCGCATGTCGGTGACCACTTTGACACCCTTCGCGATCATGGCATCGTCCACGTCGCAGATGACGGGGCACTCCACTTCCGGGTTTCGCAGAAACGTAGCCAAGTCTCCGCGGCCCATCCCCCCGGACCCGATAAGCCCGACGGTCACCTTCTCATTGGCCGAGACTTTCTTCCGTGCGCCTAAGTGCATTTCCGTCAGGCCTCCCACGAGGGGAAACGCACTCCCCGCCAACGCCGTCTTGGTCATGAAGTCTCGCCTGGACATCGATTTCATGGATCTTGCCCTCCCGTTGTCTACCCGCCGACGCCTCTATTCTTGCAGAAAGCCCACAAAAGAAAAAAACTGGACTCAAAAGGCGTTCCAGACGTGTAAACCTTTGCGGGCCGAACCGCGTCAGAAGTAGTGACGGGTTCAAAAATGCAGTTGCGTTGGTTTCGTAGCCCTACTATGATACGGTGTATTGGGGCTGTGGATATGGAATTCGCTGGGGCGGTATCAGCGAAACCGGCGCGCGGGGAGTTTGAAATGGAGACTTTCTACTTGGTGTGTGCCTTGACAGGTGGCACGGTAGTTGTCATCCAATTCCTATTCACCTTGGTGGGAATTGGGCACGACGGAGGCGATGTCGGTCACGACGTTGCTCATGATGTCCACGCTGGCGATCACGATGCCAATGCTTCCATGTTTTTCGGCATGTTGAGCATCCGCGCCTTGTCGGCGGCAGTTGCCTTCTTTGGAATTGGAGGACTCGCCGCCAGCAGTTCGTCCTATTCCGGTCCGATGGCACTCATGATGGCTCTGTCGTCCGGTGCTGTCGCGATGGTGCTCGTTGCATGGATGATGCGACTTCTACACAGCCTGGGTTCCGAAGGGACTATCCGAATGGATCACATCCTGGGTGCAACAGGGACTGTCTATTTGACAATTCCCGAACGCAAGACCGGGTTAGGAAAGGTTACAGTAACGGTGCAGAATCGAACTGTGGAATATGACGCGCTTACAGCAAAAAGCGCGCTTACCCAAGGTGCGTCAGTAGTCGTAGTCGGCGTTGTGAGTCCCGACACTCTGGAAGTCGAGTCTGCAAGCACAATGGAAGGGAATGAAGATGCCTCCTAGCATTTTCCCAACGGGTAGCCTCGTGATTCTTGCCGGTGTAGTTCTCTTTGCGATTCTAGTGTGCAGTTTCTTTCTGCTGCTCATTAAGCGCTACAAGCGCTGTCCAAGCAACCGGATCATGGTGATATACGGCAAGGTGGGCAAAGGCAATACGGCGCGATGCATTCACGGCGGCGCGGCCTTCGTGTGGCCGTTAATCCAGGACCACTCGTATTTGAGCCTGGAACCTATCCAGATTGAGGTGCCGCTGAAAGACGCGCTTTCCATCGAAAACATCCGCGTCAATGTGCCCAGTGTATTTACGGTCGCCATTGGCACGCACCCGGAATTGATGACCAACGCGGCGATTCGCTTGCTGGGACTCGACCTCCCGCATGTGAAAAAGCAAGCGGAAGACATCATCTTCGGTCAGTTGCGGCAGGTGATCGCGTCGATGAGCATTGAGGAGATCAACCGAGACCGCGAGAAGTTTCTTCACGCCATCCAGAGTTCGCTGGAACCCGAACTGAAGAAGATCGGTTTAGTCCTGATCAACGTAAATATTACCGACATCACGGACGAATCGGGTTACATCGAAGCCATCGGCCAAAAGGCGGCATCGCAAGCCATCCAGCAGGCGCGCGGCGACGTGGCCGAGCAGGAAAAGCTGGGCGAAGTCAGAGTGGCCGAGGCCGAACGTGACAAGCAAGTTCAAGTTGCGGATGCCGCTAAGCAGCGCAACATCGGTATTCGTACGGCGCAACAGGAACAAGCCGTGCGGGTGGCCGAGTTGGGCAAGCTGCAATCGGTTGGCGAGCAGCGCGCGGCGTTCGAACAGGAAATGGAAGTCAAGAATGCGGAACGCGACAAGCGTGTCGCGGTGGCCGACGCCGATGCATCCGCCATAAAGGGCGAAAAAGACGCGGACCGCGCCAAGCGTATCGCGATAGCCGAAGCCAATGCCACGGCCATTCAGGGCGAGAACACCGCGCAGGCCAGAGTTGCCGCTTCGAACGCCGAGTTGCAGGTTAAGAAGTCCGAAGCCTATCAAATCGGTGAAACGAAACAGCGCGAAGCTGAAGCTGCAGTCATGGAAGCGCAGAACCGCGCCATGGCCCGCGCCGCGCTCGCCGAAGCAGAACGTATCGAGGCAGAACGCCGCGCCCAGCTTGAAGCTCCCGCAAAGGCACAGAAGGCGCAGATCATCGTGGAGGCCGAGGCCGCCGCGGAGAAGCGTGTCATCGAGGCGGAAGGTGAGGCGGCTGCTATCTTCGCGAAGTTGGACGCCGAAGCCAGAGGCCAGTTGGAAATCCTCGCCAAGAAGGGCGAAGGCTTGAAACGGATCATCGACGCGTGCGGCGGCGCCAACGAGGCATTCCAAATCCTGCTGCTTGAGCATCTCGACAATCTTGCCAAGACTTCGGCGCAGGCCATTTCGAACATCAAGTTCGACAAGGTCGTGGTGTGGGAAAACGGCGGGGCCAATGGCACTTCGGCGACGGGCAACTTCATTCAAGGCATGGCCCGTACACTTCCGCCCATGCTGCAAGTCATGCGCGACATTGGCGGAATCGAACTGCCAGAATCTCTGATCAAGTTGGCGAATGAGTCTACGCCAAGTGACAAATCGGCCGCGACAGGCCAAGGCACCGGGTCCACGGAGAAATCGTCATCACGCACCAAGACGGAGAAACCCTCCGGCCTCAGTGGTGAGGGCGTGTAGTTCTAGCGCCCTTGGCCGACGCCTCATCGGGCGCCACGGGATTTGAGAGCATCCCCGTGTGCGACGATGGGGCGTCGATCGTTTTCATCTGTGGTGCGGACGATTGGTAGAATAGACTGTCTTAGGACGCGGTTCCGTTCAGTCAATCCAGAGGTGTCCGGCGATGACTTGTTCAATTTTCAGCGGTCTCTTCCTATTGTTTGCTGTTTCTCAACCGGTTGACGGCACGCCTGCGCCGAAAACGCCGATTGTGTACACAACGGACTTGTATCATCCGCACGACGATCCGGACGATCACTACGACTTGGCGACTCTCTTCGCGATGCCGGAGTTCGATATTCGCGCCATCGTCATTGACTGCGGAGAGCGCGGGAAAGAGCGCCCCGGAATTCCCGCTATCAAACAGATGGAGAAGCTAACAGGAAGGCAGGTGCCCTACGCGGTAGGGCTAACGGCCAACTTGCGCGACTTGGACGACGACGGGACTTCCCAACCCGCTGAAGACCAAAAGGGCGTCGAACTCATCCTGTCTGTCTTGCGCGATTCGGACAAGCCCGTCACGATTTTCGCGACGGGCAGCATGCGCGACGTGGCCGCCGCGTACAACCGCGCACCGGACTTGTTTCGAACGAAGTTGGGACGCATCTACATGAACGCCGGTAACACGAACGGGAAGGATATCGAGTGGAACGTATCGCTCGACGTCAACTCCTATCGACGCATTCTCGAAAGCGGACTACCCATCTATTGGGTCCCTTGTTTCGGCACGGAGACGCGTCAATCGTTCTGGGTATTTCGCCAGAGTGATGTTTTGGACAGAGTGCGTCCCGAATTGCAGCAGTTCTTCATCTATGCTCTTGACAAGACGCCTGTCGTAGATGACGGCCCCGTGAAGGCTCTCACTGCGCCGATCCGTAGTGAAGCCAAATCAAAATGGTGGCCTCAAGAGCGGAACATGTGGTGTACGGCGGCATTTCTGGATGCGGCAGGGCGAAAGGGAAAGACTTTCGATTTTGCGCCCGCGATGTTTCGCCTCGAACCGGACGGGAAGACCGCTCTGGTGACAGAAGGCGGCATGAGCGTTCCGACGATTCGGATTCTTGACCCCAAAGGATATGCCGAAGAAATGAAATCGGTGCTTCAATCGCTTCTGAGCAGTTTGTAGAGTTCATGCTGCATGCGAGGAGGGGGTATGGAAAAGCGCTGTGAGTGGGCTCGTGGTGACGAGTATATCCGCTATCATGACAAAGAGTGGGGAGTGCCGGTTCATGACGATCGACTGCTGTTCGAGTTCCTCATTCTTGAAGGTGCGCAAGCAGGTCTAAGCTGGTCAACGATATTGAACAAACGAGCCGGGTACCGGGAACTCTTTGATGGTTTTGCTCCAGAGAGAGTGGCCCGATTCGATGCAGCGAAGATCGCACTCCTGCTGCAAGATGCCCGCATCGTGCGCAATCGCGCGAAGGTGGAGGCCGCTGTGGCCAATGCCAAGGCATTCCTGGCCGTGCAGAAGGAATTTGGCTCCTTCGACGCTTACGTTTGGGATTTCGTTGGCGGCGCGCCCAGAATTAACGCGTGGCACGCGCTCAAGGAAGTGCCCGCGCGCACTCCCGAATCCGATGCCCTCAGCAAGGACTTGAAGAAAAGGGGATTCAAGTTTGTCGGATCCACCATCTGCTATGCCTTCATGCAGGCGGTTGGGATGGTCAACGACCATCTGATCCACTGCTTCCGCCACAAGGAATTGGGTGGACGCAAGACGAAAAAGTAATCGAGCCCCTGCGGAAAGCAGAGGCTCGATCCAAATTAGCGGTTGCCTAATTCGTAGTTGCCGAAGGAGTAGCAGGAGCCGGAGCAGCGGGACTCAAAGCCGGCGGCTCATAAAGCGTGATATCGTTCTGAACGCCGGTTACGCCGAGGATACTCATGGCCAGACTGCCGGCCAGTTCCTTCTGTTTCGGCGAATCCACAATCCCCGTGAGAATGCAGAGCCCGTTTCGGACCTTCACGTTGAGGTCACGCACGCTGATGTACTTGTTCACGAGAAGAGCCGCCTGAACGCGCTTCTCAACCCACTCGTCGGACGCGGTCCGCGCAACGTCCGTCACGATGTCCGTCTTTTCTTTCGGCTGTACCGTGAGTTCGTTTCTAACGCTCGTGACACCTTTGGTCTCTCGAACAACGTCCTCAATGTGCTGCTTCTCCAGCTCATTTCCGACGACGCCGTACAACGTCACCGTTCCGCCCTCGCAGCGCACACCGATCTTTAGCCCCTTCAATTCCTTGTTGTAGAGCAAGCGCGTGCGAATCGTCGCCGTCAGGGTGCTGTCATCGACGCGTTCGCGCCACGAGCGTTGAGAACGCTCCGACACCACGGTTCCGACGACGGTTATGTTGTTGACGACCTCTTTGACTCCCTCGACCGACTTCGCAAGGTCGCTGGCAAGTTCCTTCTGGATGTCATCGGCAACGCTGCCGGTAAGGGTTACGACCCCTTTTGACGTGGTGGTATTGATATTGAAGGGACTCAAGTGCTCGTTGAGCAGGAACAGACCTTCAATTCGTCCCGTTATGGTTGCATCTTCGACAGGCTCGGGAACTTGAGCCTGTTGAGCGTACGACACGGCACACACCATCAATACAACAAGCAGCTTGAATCGAACTGCGTTCGAGTTTCGCATGGCGACTTCTCCTTAGAGAATCCCGACCTGCTTCAACTCGTCAATGCCCGTTCGCACTTCCTGGGCGGACTTGTGAAGCGCGGCCAACTGTTCTTGAGTGAGCTTGAGCTCGATGATGTCTTCTACACCGTCCTTACCCAGACGGCACGGCACACCGGCGTAGACATCCGTGAGTCCATACTTGCCCTGCAGATATGCCGCGCACGGCAATATCTGTCCTTCGTCGCGCAACACGCTCTCCACCATACGAGCGGCGCTCGCGCCCGGCGCGTAGTAAGCACTTCCGGTTTTCAACAGAGAGACGATCTCGCCTCCGCCCTTGCGAGTCCGCTGCATAATGGCTTCAACACGGTCGGCGGGCATGAGCTGCGTAATGGGAATTCCGGAGACGGTTGTAAATTCGGGCAGCGGCACCATGTCGTCGCCATGCGATCCCAGAACCATCGTGTCAACGCTCTCCATGCTGACATTGAGCTCTTGCGACACGAATGCGCGCATCCGGGCGCTGTCCAGCACACCCGCCATGCCAAGCACGCGGTTCGGCGGGAAATCGAGCAACTTGTACGCGAGATAACACATCACATCGAGCGGGTTTGTCACGATGATCACCACGCTCTCCCGCGCATACTTTCGGATACCTTCACACACGCTGCACATGATGCGCCCGTTCTTCTCCAAGAGATCGAGACGGCTCATGCCCGGCTTGCGGGGCAGACCCGCAGTCACCACGCAGACATCGACACCGGCGATATCCTTGTAATCGTTGGTGCCGGTCACGTCGCAACTGTAGCGGCGTACAGGACCCGCTTGCAGAAGGTCGAGAGCCTTGCCTTGTGGCATCCCCTCGACCACGTCCGTTAGGATTACGTCACCCAATTCCATATCCAGGCAGTACTGCGCGGCCGTGGAGCCCACGTTGCCAGCACCAATACACGCGATCTTAAAACGACTACCTCTAGGCATGACTTCCTCCAGTCAATGAGTTTCGTGTCATCCGGACAGTAGGCGAATTATATCGGAGAGTCTTCATAATTCCAATTTGTACGTGCTCTGTGTACCATACGTTCCGAGAAACGCGCGGGATATGGAGAGAAACATGGCTGAACCGACCAATTTCTTGTACGAGCACGCCTGGGGACCCGTCTACGGATGGTTCTCCGTGAAAGGCCTCTACCGGCTCGAATTGCCCCGGCAGGACACCCCCGTGGAACGGCGCAGCATTCTCCATTCTTCCGTCAATGACGGTCGCGTCTGGAGACTTAATGCGGCCCTGGAGAGGTACTTTTCCGGGCAACACGAGACATTTGGCGACATTGCTCTAGACATCGATGACGCGACACCCTTCCAGCGCGAAGTATGGGAGACGGCAAGAACCATAGGCTGGGGGCAGACAGCGACCTACGGCAGCTTGGCGGAGGCCATGGGAAAACCCAAGAGCTCTTCTCGCGCCGTCGGGCACGCCCTCGGTCAAAACCGCATCGCGATACTTATCCCCTGCCACCGCTTCCTCGCGTCCAACGGCAACCTGGTCGGCTTTGCGGCAGGCTTGGAGTGGAAGCAGGAACTCATCCGGCTCGAAGGCGGCCTGCTGGCTTAGCGCCAATTCAGAGCCTTTCTCTCAGGCTAGCGGACCGTTTAACTCCGCTTCGTATTCCTCGCAGACGTGCGCTAGACTGCCTAGCGCATCACGAAGCGGATCGTCGTGCTCTCCGCAGAAGCCCATATGAACGTGACGCCTCCAGCCTTCCGCGTGTGTGAAGACTTTGGACATCTTGCCCACCTTCTCTGCCATCTCTTCCATGGCGATCAGGTAGCTATCCATCCCTTGGCTCACGTCAAGCCATGTCTTCTGGCTCAGGTGGCACGCCAACGCGTCGCGCTTCAGCTTCAACACCGACTCGACGTTTACGTACAGTCCCGCGCGGACCACCCTTCGCAACGGATCGCGCAAACCCCACGGCAATGCATGGTAGATCGTCATCTGGCCGCCCCACGGGCTGCGCGGCGGGTCGGTAACGTAGTTGAACATGCCCCGGAAAAACGCCGCAGAAACCGCCAATCGACACGCATTTGTGTGGTCTTCCATGTAATCCTGGGGTGACTGAACAAGCATGATGCGTGGCTTGACCTCGCGTATGACCGCGCCGACTTTGCGCGGGAGCACCCGGTCGTAATAAACGTCGAGATCGTCAACCAAGGGTTCGTGGAACGTTGCGCCAAACATCTCTGCCGCGGCGCGTGATTCAGCAGTACGCCGCGCAATGATGGAATCGCGGGTTTCCCTGTCGGTGCCCATTGAGCCGTTCGCGATGTTCATGTAATGGAGCTCAAAACCGGCCTTGCCAAGCAAGGCAAAAGTGCCCCCCATCATCAATTCGATATCGTCGGGATGCGAGGCGATGGCGAGCACGGCGTTGTCAGGCATTGCGGTCTACTTCCCTTTCTATGCGGCTCTGCATCGCGAGCCAGTCAATGGTTTGCCCCACGAGACGGCGAAAAGCAGGATGGCCGAACGCATGGCCACCGTGCCCGGGCTGGATACAACAAACGGGAGCGCGCCGGTGCCGGCGCGTCCACGCGAGCACCTTCATACTCTTCGGATGACTCGTTGTCAAAAGGACGTCCTCCGCATCGAGCGGATCATCCATGGCATAGGTCTCGTCCTGCATCACCCAATCTTCAAGACCATGCAGTATCGGATGACCGGAGGAAGCAACACGAACCGGGACATCCTCCCCGATGCTGTAACCCTGAAAAGTCCTGGGATCGAGGCCACTGAGATTGCGCCAGACTTCCCATTCCGGGTACGCGACAATGGCGTGATGGAGCAACAACAAACCTTGCGGAGTGTCGCCTAATGATTCCACCGCCGCCTTTATAGGTTGCGCGTACCATGTTTCGTCGCCGGTCGGCGTCTCTTTGAGCATGTGATAGAAGACAACTACATCATATGTGTCGCGTACGCTTCCCACGTCCGCCGCAAAATCCTCCATATGCTGGGGATAGAAATCAACGCGCGTGAGGCTGCGAAACAGATTGTGCAAAGCGGGCACGTCAAATGGATGACCGCCTGTTACCAAAGCGACTCGAATCGGCGCGGTGTTTTCAGTTTCGATGGTCATCTTGCTCCTTTCCGTAAGGCTTCATCATGCCTTCTGTGGTATAGTCCGCGCAAAGGCTACTATTTCAGGGAGTTGCTCCGGCATGCCGCGTCTCAGCGTCGTCATGATCGTCAAGAACGAGTCGCATTGCCTTGCCGATTGCCTGGAGAGCGCGCAGAGCATTGCCGATGAGATCGTCATCGCCGACACCGGCTCAACAGACGATACGGTCTCCATAGCGAAACGCTTTGGCGCGCGCACAGACCGCATCGAATGGCAAGACGACTTTGCAGCGGCTCGAAACCACTCTATCGACATGGCGACCGGTGATTGGCTCCTGCACCTTGACGCCGATGAAGTAGTTGATGCGGCGGGAGCGCAGCGCATTCGCGAATTGGTCGACCGGGACGGTGAGGGCGCGGATGCCATCGAAGTCACGCTGGCGAACTACTGCAATGAAATGCGTGCGTGGCGCTGGGTCGCCGCGACACCGGGCGATCCGATGGCGCGCGGGTTTTCGGGCTACATCGCCGCGCCGCTTTTGCGCTTGTTCCGCAACCATCGCGGATACCGCTATCGCGAGCCGGTGCACGAGAACATCACCGAGAGCGTAATGGAATTGGGCGGTTGCATCCGCGCCGAACCCATTCTGATTCATCATTATGGTTACGCCGAGCGCAACGATGCCAAGGCCCGCCTCTACCTCGCCATCGCGCGTGAGAAAATCGCACGGCGTCCCAACGATCCCAAAGCATGGCACGACCTCGCGGAGCAATTGTTGGCGTTGGGTGAAACAGAAGAAGCCGCCGATGCCGCGCGGCACGCACTGCAAATTGACTCGAATCACCTGGCCGCGTCAACAACGCTTGCGACTATTCACCTCAATGCGGGTCATCTCGAAGAAGCACGGAATGTGCTTGAACCGATTGCCAGCCTCGGCACAGCGCCTTCTCACGTGTTTACGGCGCTTGCAGCCATCGCGTGTAAGCAAGGCCGCATTGAAGACGCTCGCCTGCTGATTGAGTCGGCAATCGCACGCGACGCGCGCTCCATCATGGGACTCCTGTACCGGGCGCGGATACTTGATGTTCAAGGTGAGGCGCTTGAAGCTAAGAAGGACCTTTGTACAGCATCGGCGCTCGCCCCATCGATGGAAGAAGTACAGCATCGTCTGCGCGCACACGCGCGACGAATCGATGCGGAACGCAAGCACGCACAGGGAGATTTGATGGGGGCGCTGGCCACGTACGTGGAAGCGCTTAAACTCGACTCCGAGGATCCCTTGATCCATGCGGGCATTGGCCGCGTTTCAAACAGCCTCGGCAAAGTAGAATCTGCCCAGCGTTGTTTTGAGCGCGCGCGCGCCCTATGCCCCGCGGTGATTTCCCAAGAGTCTACGTGAGCAACTACAGCCGCACGACGGCGGAGGCCCACGTCAATCCGGCGCCAAAGGATGAAAGCAGAACCAGCGCGCCTTCCTTAAGCAGGCCTTGCTTGACGGCCTGGTCGAATGCAAGCGGAATCGATCCCGCGGTGCAATTGGCGACTTTGTCGATGTTGCTGAAGACCTTCTCCTCGGGGAGGCCGAGACGTTCGCCAACCGCAGAGATGATTCGCTGATTCGCCTGATGCGGTATGAAGAGATCGATTTGGTCGATACTCACATTGGCGGCTTCCAGCGCCACCTGGACGGCCGCGACAAATTCCACGACCGCTCGCTTGAAAAGCTCCTTGCCTTTCATGTTGATCGTATTCACGTCGGTATCGATATTCTCGCGGGTGATTGGCGTCTTGGAGCCGCCCGCTGGAAACCACAGAATTTCTCGCCCGGACCCGTCCGACCAAAGATGGGTGGTCAATACTCCGCGGTCCCCTTTGGACGCGCTCAATACCATCGCGCCCGCGCCGTCGCCGAACAATACGGCTGTGTCGCGCTTTTGGAAATTCATGCGGTTGGAGGCCACTTCCGTGCCAATAAGCAGGATGTTCTTATACATGCCCGAGCGAATGAACGAATCCGAGGTGGCTAGCCCGTACATGAACCCCGAACACGCCGCGTTGATGTCGAATGAGGGTGTTGTCGCCATTCCCAGAGCATTCTGAACAACGCATGCAGTTGCAGGGAAAATGTAGTCGGCCGTCGTGGTGCAGCAAATCACCAAGTCGATGTCGGAGGCAGACATGCCGGCATCCTCAAGCGCTCGTCGTCCGGCCTGGATGCCGAGGTCCGATGCGCCCTCTCCGGGCGCTACGACATGCCGCTGATGGATCCCCGTGCGCTGGCGGATCCACTCGTCGGACGTATCTGTTATCTTCTCAAGGTCGAAATTGGTCAGCACCTTCTCTGGCAAAAAATGGCCGGTGCCAACCACGCGTGCTCGGATCATTCCCTCATCTCCGTGTGTCAAAACGCGCCGTGGACAAAGTGCACCCCCCGTGCGAACAGCGCTTGCGGACAGAGAGTATCACGTTCGACCTGTGGATTGCACAGCGACGCTGACATACATCGCTACGGCAGCCTTCGACTTCGTCGCCTGTTGACTAATTCGGGCGCGCAAACGCAATTCGCAGCGCGATAGACTCGGACGATTGGTCAGTACTCCACACAACCTCACCCTGGGCAACGTGCGACATCATCGAACGGAACGAATCGGGCAGGCCCAAGGATTCAAATGTGGAGGTCTGTTCCAACGATTGGGCTAGGTGTGCGCCGCGAACGCGCAGCCGAAGGCGGTACGCTCCGGCCGCTTGGATTCCACCAGAGCTTCTGGCTCCCGCCATATCGCGGATATCGTTCAGATCTGTAGCCAAGTATGCGCGATTTTGCGCTACCGCAAAATAGACCGGCTGAATGACGCGCGCCGTGTGAATGACAATGCCGGTATCCGCCGTCGCATCCGCCCCCGGCACCACCGGCAGAATCGACGTGAGAGCGCTCACGGTGTCTTCACCGTTGTCGCAGTCCCATGCCGTGCGCATTTGATACTCTTCGGCATCGAATGTCCCGATATCAAATGCCACTCGCCCCGAAATGGAATTCGCGATTCGCGAAACAGCATCTCCAACGTCGGCGTCGTGCGTACTTTCAGCTACCTGCACCATCCAGTTTCGGAACAGAGTCTCCGACATGCCGCTAAGCACGATTTCTCCCGCGGCCACCGAATCGGGGTTTGCAGGAAGCAACTCGGTTTCATTCGCCGGCAATTTGCCGAGCATCGCCGCCAGGCGTGGACAATCGGACACGCTCCACGTTACCCGTGCGGCCATTTCTTCGTCCGAATAGCGGATTGCCGAAACGATGGGACCAGGATCCTCTTGGGCTGGCTGCAACACATCGAGTGATTTGGCGATCTTTGACGAGAGCGGTGGCCAAGTGACGCGCAGCCATGCTCTGATGGGAAGCCAAACGGCCTGCACTCGATTCGGGTAGAAAAAGCAGGAAATTGTCTCATCACTCATGGTCGCCGTATCGAGACGCGCGGCGTTCTCCAAGAATCCCTCGGCAACGTCAGACACGAAGTCTGTGGAATCGGAAATGGCAATCCAATCATCCCACGCCGCGCATGCAAGCGAACCGTGCAGAATAAGCGCATATCCATCGCGCTCGGCAAGCAATCTCGGCGCAGTAACAGCGGACGTGCGCATCGGCCAGGCTGAGTTCACAAAGCCGGACGAATCGGAACAGCGAAGCACTACGGCAAAGTGTGTCTCAAATTGCCGCTCCACTGGAGCGAATTCCAACATAACAGCAATCGGAGCATCTGGTTTCACGGAGTATCGCGCAAGTATGGACGACAAGGATTCGCCGTCTCCAAAAGTACCCGAGAGCCAGGCTGACGCCACATCCTCTCCAAGTAACTGCGTGGAGATCGCCCCCCAGGCGTCGAAGACGGCTTGAGGAGACTGGGCGAATAGCGCAACAGCGGCCTGAGAAGGAATGAGTCCTTTCAAATCGGACTCACGTTCCGCCAATTCCCCACTCAGGACAGGGTCTGCGGGGCTCCCGTTGTCTCTCGATATGTGCAGATAAATGGCGACGCACGCCACGAGGGCCACAAATAGAATGGACCCGCCGTAGAAAAGCAGCATCATTCGTCGAAACGAGGTAATCATCGTTTCTTATGCGCGCCGCGCTTTGTCCATCGGCCTCCAACATGGGCAATACAACCCCGAACACACTAACGGCGGTCACTGCCCGAATCATCCAGCATGCGTTGCGTCGGGAAATGCAGCACGCATCCGCCGATCGCCGCCCCCCAGAGAATCATCGGAATAGAAAGACTACCCGTCAAAATCGCGGTGACGAGTCCCATCGCGCCCGCGCCTTCAGATAGTGCCATACCGACAATCATGTTGCGCGCGCGTATCGGAAAGCCCGCGCTTCCAGACGGGGCCTGTCCATCTAACACCTTGCGAATGGGCACGGATAACGCGACGGCCAAAAACCCTGCCACGGTCAATGCCGTGTTGACTATCGTATCGGTTTCGGCAGGTAAGTCAGCGATACCCTCTCTGGGTAAAATGCCGAGCATGAGCAGTGCCGTGCCTGCGATGCTGTACATAATGGTGGACATCAACAGGCCCACGGCTATGGCTCGGGCCGCGCTCATTGACGTGATGGGGTTGCTCGACGGCATGGTTGCGAATCCCTCCAATCTTTCACGGGCTCCAAGCCTGGGCACGCGAACTCCAAACCACCAAATTGCTCGGATACGTATCGAATGGTAGACTGAATGGGTCGGATAAGTACAACCTCAAGATGGAGATTCCCCGTGGTCAAGGACGGAAGAACGCGTCTCGCACTCTGGCTTGCTCTATTTGCAATGGTGTGGGGCGCCGGTTGTGGGTACATTGCAGACAAGAACCGCATCCGGATTGCCACGATGGACGGGAAGCCGATCACCCGCGGCGATTTGACCAAGATTCTCCACGACATGGATCCGGACGAGCGCCCCACTATCAAGACCCGGGGCGACCTTTTAAAGGCCCTTCAGAATTACATCGACATGCGCCTGAAGAACGAACTGGCGAAATCTCTTAAAGATCAGGGCAAGATTCACGTGCCTCGTGAATTGGCAGAGCGCATCTACCTTATCAAGAACCCCGAGCAAGTCGGCATGATCGGCAATCCCGAAGAGTACAAATTGACCCAACGCGATATCGAATACATGAAGCAGGAGCGCGAATTGGGGATAGACAAGGAATTGGAGAAACTGGAGGCGGAACAAGCCGTCGCCTTTCGCATCGACGAGGCAATGAAAAGCGGACTAATCCAAATTCTCGACGAAGAGTATCAGAGTGAATACGAGACTCGAAAGCAAGACCTCAAACACTACGAAAAAGTGAGTTTCAGGGGCGTTTTTGTGCCGGCCTCGAATCCGGAGGCTGGCTCAATTGCCGCGTCGATCGTGGGCAGGTTGCATGCGGGCGAATCGATCGATGACGTGGCCAAGTCCTTGGCCAACGCCAAAGCGGACATCCTGGAGGCGCAACTGTCGCACGATCCTCGCAATCAGAAGTTTGCGGGATTCTGGCAACAGGCGGCGGAATCGAAGCCCGGAGATATCGTAGGACCGATATTCATCCAAGGATGGGAACGCGGCCGCCTGGATGCGCAAGGCAAGCAAATTCTTGAGCAGTTGCCCGAATCGCTTCTTGTGGCCCAAGTTGTGGATGAGGTTCCCGAAACGCAGAAGACGTTGGAAGAGTCCAAGGAAGCGCTCGCGCCGCTCATTTTATACGCCAAGGTTATGGACCAGCTTCGGAAAGAGCATGGTGTGTCGATCTTCGAGGAAAATCTCCCCGATCCGTCCATGTACGACACAACGCGCAGCTCGGTCATCATCCGTTAAGCAGACAATCACTCAGCGTCTATCGTTCTGTTAACTTCAATGATCTGACGCAGCGATTCGACAGACAGCCATTCGGAGTTTTCGTCGCTGGAGAATTTTGAACCGGGTTCCATGGGTTTCCCCTGCTGTGGCAATTCGTTTCTCCACCACGGCATAACCGGTTCAATCACGTACATGTCTTCGTGCTCACAGGTGTGATACGACTCGTCACTTGACACGAGCATCTCGTGAAGCTTTTCCCCGGGGCGAATGCCGACCACACGCCTCTTGCATCCTGGCGCGACAGCTTCCGCCAAATCGACCAGTCGCATGCTTGGAATCTTGGGCACAAAGACTTCACCTCCCTGCATGCGCCCGCCGCATTCGATCACAAACCGCGCCCCTCGATCCAGCGTCAGCCAGAAGCGCGTCATCCGTTCATCGGTAATCGTTAATTCCCCTTCGGCGCGCTGCTGTAGAAACAAGGGAATCACACTGCCGCGACTGCCCACCACATTGCCATAGCGCGTACAACTGAACTTCGTGCCGCCGCCGCTCGCATAGGAGTTCCCCTGCACGAACAGCTTTTCCGCCACGAGTTTCGTGGCCCCGTACAGGTTCACCGGGTTCACCGCCTTGTCCGTACTAAGCGCGACCACGCGTTTCACGCCATTGTCGATGGCGACATCAATGATGTTCTTGGCCCCGTCGATATTGGTCTTCACGGCTTCGAGCGGATTGTATTCGCACGCAGGCACCTGCTTCATGGCCGCCGCGTGCACGATGATGTCTACTCCGTCCGTCGCGCGATAGAGCCGCTCCCGATCGCGTACGTCTCCGATGAAGTACCTTATCCGCGGGTCGTCAAAACCGGGGCCATGAGACATTTCGTGCTGCTTCAATTCATCCCGGCTGTAGATGATCACCTTGCGCGGATTGTGTTCTGCAAGTAATAGCTTGGCAAATGCCTTTCCGAATGAACCCGTCCCGCCGGTGATTAGGACCGTGCTGTCGCGCCAAACCATGCCTTGACTCCCTTGCCAATTATCCTGGGGCGACGTGAAGTATATCGACGGACGCATAGAGACGCGAGTCGGAGCATCATATGACTCGCGCCGCTTTTGTATCCTTCCGCATCAGCGCAGTTTCGCAATGTACCGTCCCGGTGAGATGATGTCATCGGGATCAAGGGCGAGCTTAATCTGCCCCGCCACGCGCCAAAACGCATCGTTTGGGTCGTACAGCTTCGGCAAACCGCTCAGTCCCACACGGTAAGGCACATACCCTTCCTTCATCAGGGCCTCAAACGCCGCGTGGTAGCAGACTTCCGCCCGTTGAGCTTCTTCTTCGACCGCCTTGTCGAACGCCACATTAAGTATGGCGATCATGGCCCGCTCGTTGATCATCGTAAACGTGGCCAGCAGCTCGAACCCGTGTTGGGCGAAGACGGGCTCTACGATGGCCATAACCCGCAGCGCGTCCCGTCCGGTCATTGGCAGCGCGGGCGAAAGCCAATATAGACCGGCCCCGTGCTCCAGCGGATCAGACGAGGATTTCGGCGGTGCTTGACGCAATCGCCACATCGATCCACGCAGGGCGTCTTCCGTTGGCCGTCCCTTCAGGGTGGCATACACCGGATTCAAGGATTCAAGCATCTCCGCGAACTTTCCGCCCAAGCCGAAGCGTTGCATGCCGCGGATAACCGCTCCCGCCAATGCCAGCTTCGTGTCGTCGACAAAGACCAGCTTTCCCAAGCCTCGCACGGCATTGCGCAGCGCCTTTTTCGCGGACCGCACATGGCCCGCAGGTCCGGTCAATGCTCCGCCCGCGTTCCACGCGCTTATGCCGTAGGTCTTGCGCATCTGCGCGCGCACATCTTCGGGCAATGGAGTCTTGCCACCGGTCTCCGCCCACGGATAGTTACGCTTGGAACTCAGTATGCGGAGATCGTTTCCGATATGCAGCGCCGAGGTGATGATTCCCGCCATGCGCAACGGACGCAAGCGATCCACGAGCGGCTCCAAATCCTCGTACCGCTCGACGGTGATGAAGAAGAAGCAAAACGCCTCGGGCTTCGGCATAAGCCACATTCCAATCTTGGTGACAATCCCAAAATTGGACTGACAGAAAATGCCATCGACGTATGGACCCACTCCGTAGGGATACACACGGCCGGCCTTGGCGTTCGGGAAATGCCCAAACCCCGTATTCAGCACGCTTCCGTCGGCGAGAACCACTTCCATTCCGCAGGTGCTCGCGAAATGATCGCCGTAGCGCGTGTGCCCAAATCCATGATCAAGTGTGTTGCCAACGAAACTGGCCCCCGGTCCGGCACCCGTGCAGTCCATCCAGAGGTTGGTGCCGTTTGCTTCGAGATAGTCGAACAACTCTCCTTGCGACACGCCCGCCTCGACCACCGCATACGCCAACTCGGTATTCACTTCCACAATGCGGTTCATGCGGCTTAAGTCAACTATCGCTGAACCGCTCATAGGGGCGCAGGCGTCGCCGTAACCCCAGTTCTTGCCACGCGACAGCGGGTAGAGTCCCGCCTTGTGCGTACGCGCGATGTTGACGATTGCCTGAACCTCTTCCGTTGACTGCGGATACAGGACGCATGAAGGATGCGTTCCCCGAAGCTGTGTGCTACGGCCATACCGTTCAAGCGTTTCGGCCCGCGTGTCGACCTTCGTGTCCCCCAACACGGCGCGCCACTGCACAAGTGCGTCGGTAATCACGGCTGTGTCCCTGCCTCCCCGGCGGATTAGTCCATCGCCTCCAGAATTCGCCTCAGAATGATGGCATTCATGTTGGCGTCTACCCCCAACGGCTCTCCCACGACATACGCGATTCCTTCAAAGCGTGCGGCGGCTTCGGCGGTTATGCGGGGTATGTCTACCCGGCTGTGGCGCCCCGGCGACAAGAAGTACGGCTGCACGACGATTCGCCGTGCACCACGCTCAATACATGCCTCAAACGCTTGCGCGATGGTCGGCTCCGCCAGCTCCATGTGCGCTGGTTCCACAATGGCGCCGCCCATAGCCTCGGCGAACGACTTTGCCACCTCCTCCAACATGAGGTTCGCGGCTTCCAGCTTCGAGCCGTGGTCGACGAGTACAATGCCCGTATCGGGCGGTATGCTCTTCCCCAACTGTTTTGTCTTTCTCTCGTCCATAGTGAGTGAGAAGATGATAACACACTGCTGCCCGCCGTTCGTGCTATGATGTCCGGCGCGCATCTGCAAGGCGTCTCTCAATTTCGGTCGATCGGTAAAGGTGGAGCACAATCATGTTGACGGATCTCCAATTGGCGCAGTACCAGGAAGACGGCTACATCATGGCACGTGGCCTGTTCGATGAAGAGGAGACCAATCTCCTGCAACGAGTTGCGCGTGCCGACCCAAACATCGGAAAGAAGGCCATGCACCGGGCCGATGGTGAAGGCGGCGAAAGCAAGATCACGTTGTGGAACGACGTTGGCGACGATTTGATGGGGACCATTGCGCGCAGCGAACGGATTGTCAGTGCCGCGGAACAGATTCTCGGCGGCGAGGTCTATCACTGGCATTCAAAGATGATGCAAAAGGAACCGTTCGTTGGCGGCGCTTGGATCTGGCATCAGGACTATGGCTACTGGTACGGTGACAACTGCCTGTTTCCATTGCTTGTGAGTTGCTACATCGCGGTGGATCCAGCGACGAGAGAGAACGGCTGTCTTCAAGTACTCAAGGGGTCGCATCACATCGGGCGCATTGACCATATTAAAGTCGGCGGTCAGGTGGGGGCCGATCCAGAACGATGCACGGAAGCGGAGAAGGTTTGTCCGCTTGTCTACTGCGAGATGCAGCCCGGAGACGCGCTTTTCTTTCACAGCAACCTTTTGCACCGCTCGGACCAGAACAAATCCCCCAATCCGCGTTGGGGACTCATTTGCTGCTACAACGCCCGGCGCAACACGCCGTTTAAACCCGCTCATCATCCGAGCTACACGCCGCTGGTTCGGGTGCCGGACTCTGCAATTAAAGAAGTCGGCCTGCGCTTCCTATCGGAAGAAGCCGACTATCTCGTCGAACAGTAGTCCATGAATGAACTGGAAGACGAGCCCCATGCGGATGTGCTATGATTGCCTTGTGTGAAAGGCGCTTACCTTGGGTTGCATCGTAGGAAAGGGGGTAGTCCCATGCCGGAAATCTTCTCGACAATCATGATGATTCTGCAAGTTCTCTTGCCGCTGATTAAACTGATCATGAGCTTTTTGCCGACGGGCGTCGTGTAGGTTTTGCGTTGGAATTGGCTGTCGCGGCGTGTCCCAGTGGGATGCGCCGCGATACTTATTTATGGAACGACATCGCGGTGGGAACCGGCTCGGAGGCGAAGAAGGTGTCGCGTTTGAGTACACGCGTCGTCACCGGGTCTAGTCCCATCAAGGCAATGATCTCACGAGGCTTGGCGCAGCGCCCACGTACCATATCGAGCGCAACGTCAATTGCCACCTGCTCGTCGTTGGTTTGCGACAATTCCAAAACCCGAATCATCGGCCGAATGTCTACCTCGATACGTTGACGCGGGCGGCCTCGTTCCTTGGGTTTTGACGTACGCTCCACCATCACCTGGGGAGCCGCAAGGATCTCTTCAATGCGCTGTTGCACCGAGCCCGCCTCAGCGTCTGCATAAAACGTGTATGCAAATCCCGATGCCAGCGACATCAGCGCGGGTCCGCGCAGCGGTATTTCGGAGATCTCGAATGCGCGCAATCCCTCCGGCAGCGTACCTTGAATACGCGCGAGCAATGCCTCCGGTTCGACCCATTCGCGAAGTGTGATTTCCATATAGTCGCCGACCGACTCCTCGCCCACCGGAGGCGCCGTGGCGAATCCCAACTTCGGATGCGCGTGGAATCCTTGCGAATACGCAATGGGCGCACGCGCCCGGCGAAGCACACGTATCCATGCGTTTACAAGTTCGAGGTGCGATAGAAAGCGCGTCTCGCCCACTCGGCCGATGCGCAATCGCAGGCGCTGCGCCGGCTCGGGCTCTTTGAATTCAGGAAGCTCAGTACGCGTCCACGATTGCTCGTCGATACGTCCCTGCTTCTGACGCTTGAGCATGTGCTTGCACAAGTCGCGCTCGCGGTAAATCACGCCACAAAGATGGCACTTTCCCGCCCGGCAATCTTGCGCGTGCTTGAGTTCCATGGCGCGCTGCCAGTCTTCCTGGAACCACTTCTTCGGAATCAGCATGTCGATGTGGTCCCACGGCAACCGCTCGTCAAGGTCGCGCGCGCGCAGAGCCCCCGCCACGTCGTAGTTGATTTGCTGCACGGCATCGAGCCACGCCTGAAAGTTGAGGTGCTCGTTCCACGATTCGAGACGCGCTCCGTTGCGCCACGCCGCCTCAATCAAATCTCCGCCACGGCGGTCCGCGCGCGACAACATGCCCTCGATAAACGTCGTCTCCGGCTCGTGCCGTCCAAACTTGATGGCCGCGTGCGGACGGAATCCATTAATGAGGATGCCCTGCCTGCGATATGCCTCCTCCAGCGTAATCTGTTCCGCCCACTGAAACGGCGTGAATGGTTTGGGAACGAACGTTGATACGCCCGTATTCACCTTTGCCTTCGGGTTCACTGTGCGCCCCTGCTTCAACGTACGTACGCACAAGTCCACAATGGCTTCGACGTCTTCGTCCCGTTCCGTCGGCAGCCCAATCATGAAGTACGTCTTCACGTGGTTCCAACCGCGCTTGTACGCTTCCAGAGACATCTGCAGGAGTTCTTCGTCGGGAATCCACTTGTTAATCACGGCGCGCAGACGCGGGGTGGCCGCTTCCGGCGCAAACGTAAGTCCGCTGCGCCTCACCCCCGCTACCATGTCCGCCAGTTCAACGGCAAACGAGTCGAGCCGGAGCGAAGGCAACGATACCGCAACATTTTCCTGCGCGGCGCGTTTCGCGGCCTGCTCAACCAACATGCGCGGACGCGAAAAGTCGCACGTAGACAGCGACACGAGCGATATCTCCTCATAGCCCGTCGCCGCAAGCGTGCGTTCCATCAACTCGTCGACCTTCTCCAGACTCCGCTCACGTACTGGCCGCGTCACCATGCCCGCCTGGCAAAACCGGCACCCTTGCGTGCAACCGCGCAAGACCTCCAAGCCCACGCGGTCGTGCACCTGTTGCGTATAGGGGACGATGTAATTGACAGGAAATGTCGCGCCGTCGAGGTCCTTCACGACGCGCTTCACAATCTTCGGCGCGTCCTCTTTGGGCAGAATGCGGCCATCCGGCATCGTCTCGAACGGATACAGCGCAGGCACATAGACACCTTCGAGCTTCGCGAGCGCTTCAAGCTTCTCGATCCGGGGAAGCCCTTTCACGGCCCGCAGCGTCTCGGCAATCTCTACGATGGCGTCTTCTCCATCGCCAATGACGAAGAAATCGATGAACGGCGACAGCGGCTCCGGATTGAACACCGACGGACCGCCCGCCATCGTGAGCGGATGGGAATCGTCGCGGTCCTTGGTGCGTACAGGTATGCCTGCGAGGTCGATGATATTGAGAATGTTCGTGTACGTCAGTTCCGACTGGAGTGTAAACCCGATAACGTCCATGTCTCCCAACGAATCCTTCGATTCATTGGCAAAGATGGGCAGTCCGCGTTCGCGCAGTTGGCGCTCCATGTCAGGCGCAGGCGCATAGGCCCGCTCGCACCAACACCAATCCAGCTTATTGAGGATCGCATAGAGGATCAGAATACCGAGATTTCCCAACCCTAAGTCGTACAGGTCCGGAAAGACCAAGGCAATGCGCAAGTCGACGGAGTTCGGGTCCTTATGCGTGGCGTTGAGTTCCGTGCCGAGGTACCGGGATGGCCGTTCCACGGCAGGCAACACCTCACGCTCCAAGACCTCGCGCAACCCATGGTCACGCGTTTTCGGCACAGACATCATAGTCTCCTTGCAGCCACTTTCGGGAAATCAGTCTCAACATCGATGGTTCGAAACATGGACGATCAAGACTTCGGGGCCTGTGTCCGATCCATTTCCCACATCTTCAAGGTACCTTTGTAGTCGAAGATTTCGTGCGCATTGCCGCGCATGATGGAATCAACGACGTCGGGCACATCTCTGGACTTCAACCAGTCTTCCTTGACAAGACTGCGTATAGCTTGGGTAAGTCCTTTGCGGGCAATAGCGGCATGCCCCGGGACCATCTCTACGGGGCCGTAGTCGCCGCCGAACGTCAAGAGCTTCTTGTGCGACGCGGCCATCAGAAACTCCCTTACAAAGCGAACACCCGCGGCCGGGTTGATAATCCAGGCCCAGCACATATCGATGTACGCGTTGGGGAACTGCTTGGCCAACGCAATAGCCTCGTCTTGGTACGGGTAATCGATGTGCATAAGGATAAACCGGGCGTTGGGATGGGCCATGAGTATCGGACACAGATCCGACGCGTTCTGCCGGACCCGGTGCAGATGCATGCTGTTCCATCCCGCGTAGTAGCCCGTGTGGAGCTTCACCGGCAGACGGTATTCCACCGATTTCTCGATGCAATAATGAAACAGATGGTCCTGGATGGCCTTGAGCTCCGCCTCCGTAACACCCTTGGGATCGCTCAGGTATTTGGCGAATAGCGGCGCCGCGTCCTCCGCCTTCACTTGGTCGTAATCCAGGCGCCGTCCGTACGCGCTCTGGTTCTTCATGGCAATCGCCTTCGGGCCGTACGTCGTAAACACCCAATCCAAGACTTCGTGCCAATCCTGAAGCGAGCGCACCTCGCGTTTCGCGTGTTCAGATACGACTCGCACGTTCAGAGCCGTACTCAGCCCGACAAAACTCAAATCCTGACAGAGCAAATCGGGATATTCCGTGAGGTGAAAGACCGGGTGCTCAAAGCTGTTAACCTGGCAGTACTCGATATTCGCGACTTCGCGCAGTATCCGATAGTAATACCGAGGCTGAATCTGCTTTCGAATGCGATCCGAAATCTCCCGGTAGTTGCTATCGGTAACGTCATCCTCTCCAAACAGCAACCGCACACTTTCTCGTACATTCTGCAGATAGCCGGTATACCGAGTCCGTGCATAGGCGGGTCCTAGAATGCGCCATTTCTCATCGACATCGGTTTGCGAATTCAACGCCTTCGCACGGTCCTCAGGCGTTAAGCCTGCTGACACCAAATCCGCGTCGGCATAGTGGAAGAAAAGAGTCGCAATATCCGACGGAACGGACCGCTCGCCCGAGTCGTTCGCGGCATCGAGCCGTGTACGCTCATCCCACAAATGCTCATGCGTGTCGACAAACGGAGTCTGTTGAATCAACTTCTCAATTTCGTTGCTCATGGCATAACCTCAACGTCTTGCACCTGAGCAATTTGCGTCGGCGCTCAATCGCGCCGGTGCAAATTGCGGACTCGCGTGTTTCGCCTCGGCCCCCCGCCCGACGACATTTAGAAAGACCATATGATACGCGCCGCGCCCGCAAAGGAAAAGGGCGTTGGAGCTCATATTCCCAACGCCTTGAATTGCCCTTAATTTGGCAGACGGGACTATCCTAACTGGGAGATGTACAGGATTTGAGAAGATCGCGAAGCAAGCGGCACTACGAGGTTAGATCCTCTATCCTGCAGATTGCTTCCCCGATAGTCTTCCCAATTCCGGAGAGCATAGCATAGCGGTTCTGCTCCTTGCAGATACCAGCGTATGAGTACAGGTTCATAATTCCGTGTAGGCGCTTGTTCGAAATCAAAGGTACGGTGTAATGGCCATGGATTCCCATGCCCAGCCAGCGATTCTCGTGTCTCGCGTCCGTGTGGCAGTTTTCGCAAACCAATACCTTCAGTTCAATAGCCGCTCGGCCGCATAGGCACTGCCCGAAAGGCACTGTCGCTTCATCTTCCAGAAATGCCTTGCTGAACTTCCCTGATGTGGCCACAAGCCGTAGCACTCGCTTGGCGGGATCCGCCTCGAATATCACTCCACGCGATTCGCCCTTGAACTCGCTCAAAGACAGCACGATACGGAGTACTCCCTGATACAGCGTCTCCTTTGTGGAGGCTTGATTTGCCAGCGCCTCAATCTGAGAAGGGATCTCGACCGATTCCTGTCTTCGCCGGCTTTCTTGGTCGACCAGCCAATTACGAGTCACATCCTGGCGAACTGCGATGAAATGACTTATTTGCCCCGCTTCGTCTTTAAAAGGAGTAATCGTTACGTTATTGACGTAGAGTGTGCAATCCTTCTTCCGATTGATTACTTCTCCCTGCCACACATAACCCGCGAGTAAACGCGCCCACATGTTCTTATAGAAGAACCCGTCATGACGTCCGGATTTCAAGACCCTCGGTGTTTTTCCGAGTATTTCCTCCGGGCTGTATTTGGTTAGCTCCGTAAATGCCCTATTTACATATAGAATCACCCCGTGGGCATCCGTGATAGTCACCGCGTCTTCGTAGCGGTCGAAGACCTCAATCTGTTCTCGCGTAATGAGCCGCGCGCTCTTCACGGAGTACTCGCCGGATTTCTCTTTGTATTCCATTGCCATACTTACAACGCTCCCTCGACAAACTGCCGCAAAATCTCGAAAGCAAATTTCACTCTGCGCGGGCCTTCTCCACTAGGGAAAGAGGCTAGCGGAGTCTCCTTTGGGGAAATGAGGGGGTCCCTAGCGAGCCCAGAACCTCATCTTGCTCGCGCCCCGCACGCTTATGACCAGCCGTGTCGTGATCGGCCAGGTTCCACCGTGGGCCTACTGCGAAATAAGATGGCGCCCAGATCGGTTCTGCCAAGGTCAGCCGGTCGATTTCGGGGCGAGGCCACAACGCGCCACCTCTCCAGATTCGTCTCCGCTGCAGCTTTCAGCCACCAAACTCAGCGACCTCAGAACCCACCTGCCTCAGAACCCCACCTCCTCTCTCCAGTTGGAGCGGTCAGCGTAACCACGCACCGCGTGAATGTGCTCTCCACTGCCCGTGTCGCGGCAACCCCGGATAGTCTCTTCACCATTTGACCTGCAAACTTTGGTCAAAATGGTATAAGGCAAAACCGATGCCAAAACGCAGGACAAGGTCACGCGCGCACAAATTCAATATTATCAATGACTTAACGCAACTATGCACCAGATCATGTCTCTTGCTAAGATTTGTCCAATTTGTTAGAATCCAGAACGAGATTCCAGAATTTTGGAATCACATTGTCGGTAAGGTTGCAGTTCTCCTGGTGCAAGACTCTGCCCCATGTCGTATTGGCCTGAAATTCGTGTCTCGTGAGCGGACCTGAAGGTTTGGCGGTATGGATAGTAATCAAGACACTCAAAGTTACACAGGCTCGTACCGTCTTATCCGCGTACTCGGAAGCGGGGGCATGGGAATCGTCCACGA
>JAIBAQ010000065.1 GCA_019695095.1 Candidatus Hydrogenedentota bacterium | reverse complement strand
GTGTCGAGGGCGCCGGTTTCACGCATTGCCGAGGCAACGATGAACAGGGCTGCTACCGTGAGCATGCCTTCATTGGAAAACCCGGAAAAGGCCTCCTGCGGCGTTATGAGTCCTGCTACGGCAAAGAGGATAACGCCGCTGAGTAGCAGCATATCCGGGGCATAATCACGCGCTAAACCTACAAAGATGACGGCAACAACGCCCAACGCAAACCACGCGTTCCAGTCCACTACAGCTATCCTTCCAGATTCATCCCCAGGACAAAGCGTTCCGAATCAGAAGTCAGAACAGGCGGTATTATAATGACTACTAAGGCAATTGTAAAAGTAATAATTGAGGATTGACGGCGGTAAGTATTTGCTCAAGGAGTACTTGCCGGTGGAGGGGGCTGCGGAGGCTCGGTACCCGAAACGGCAGTCGACCCATCTTGCGGGGGTGTAGCCGCCGGTTGCTGTTGTTCTTTCGCCAACTCATCCAGCACTTGCTTTGTGCGAGGCTGGTCTGGGTTTACTGACAGCGACTTTCCGAAGGCTTCTTGGGCTTCCGCAATCCGGTTCATGCCCCGATAGACGGACCCCAATAGGTTCCACGCGACATAGTTGTCAGGTTGGAGCTTGACGCAACGGCGCAGCGGCCACATGGCTTCCGCAACGCGGCCCACGCGAGTGAGGAGTTTCGCGTAGGCCAGATGGTTCTCTGGCAGGTCGGGCATCCAACGGCGGGAGGCTTCGAAATCGGCTAAACCGCCCTCAATAGTGTGTTGAAGAAAGGGTTGCAGTTCCGGGATTGTCCCGAGGGCGTCCAGTGCATCCGAAGCTTTCGCGACATCACCGTTTCGCAGGTCCAGCGATGCGAGAGCAATAATTGCGCCGCGGTGGTCTTTTTTCACTTCGAGGGCCTTGGTGAGGCTTTCGCGGGCGAAGTCGTAGAGACCCATCTCCTGATACAACGCCCCCAGCGAGGCAAGACTGCGCGCGGCCGTTTCGGGTTCCGGCCCCAACGAGATGGCTTTCTGTAGCGACTTCAGCGCGTCCTTGCTCTTTGCTCCGCCCAGCGCGGATTGAGTCTCTCCGAGAATGGTCCACGCCAAGGCGTCGTCGGGGCGCAACGCGACTGCACGAGTGACGGCTGCCTCGGCGAGATCGAAGTCTTCCATGGCCGAGAGCAGGCGCGCGTATTCGAGGAGCAAATCGAAATCGTCTGAAGTGGCCGCGCCGGCTTGATCGAATAGGTCACGCGCGCTCTGCTGCAATTGCACGGAGGCATCACGGTGCTGTTTCGCGGCGTTCATATCGCCGTTCATCTGAGCCGTGGCATAGGCATTCTGCTCTTCGGCCGATTTTTGCAGGGATTGGCGCGCTTCATCCAGCAAGTCCGGTGCTGGCTGTGCATATGCGGGGATAACGAACGCTGAGAAGACTACAACACAGGTAGTCACGACAACGCTTCTGCGGATAAACGGAATCGACATCGGTTGCTGCCTCGTTTCAATTCCATGAACTATAGGGAATGCGTGATGTTACCTGCGAGGCCGGGGTGGAATCCAGCAAACGAACAGAGGATTTGAAAGTTGAGATTTGAAATCTCAAATATAGTTAAATACAAATACATGTATAAGGACATGCGTTTTCTTGGGGGAGCTCGCAAAATGGGTGAGGAATTCCTGATTCCATAACCTCAACGTCTCGCACGTGAGCACTTTGCATTGGCGCTCAATCGCGCCGGTGCAGACTGCGGGCTAGACAGCGTCGTCGCGGAGCTTCTGGGCCATTAGGGGCGGGCAACCGTTGCAGCGGTGCTTGACGTTGGTAAGTTCCTCGGGGATGGAATGCGGCAAGTTGGTGTCGGCCATGACCGACGACAGTTTCCGTTCGAAGAAATGCCCGAAGCGGTACTGCTCCTTGCCGAGCACGAGTCCGCACGTGTACATATTCCCCGTTTGTCCGACGCAGGTCATTCTGCTTGGGAGTTCGCACCGAGGTGAGCGGGCCTCGTCATTGATGCCTTCCGCATTGTACACGCGGATTCCCAGATTCTCGGCGATCCGCGCCGAATACAGGTATTCGCCGTCGATGAAAAGGCGTGTTTTGCTCAAATCCAGCTTGGCGATTAACTCAGCGTCTTCGTCGCATAGGGGCCGGCCATACAAGTGGATGCCGACAAGCATATCGTGGCTGACTTGAGCCCAGTCGGCCATGGTGACCAAGTAGGGATGCTCAGAAATGGGCCTCCCAATGCTAACGATGAGCGTGCGCACGCCAACCGAGGCGGATTCGTCGATGATATCGAGCCACTCATCCAGGGAGAGCGGAGCCTGACGTTCTTGTGCGGGCAATTGACAGCCGTTTACGTCAAACTCACCGGGCAGGTGCATCCAGAGGTATTCGACCTTGATCTGCGGTTCTTGGATGCACTCTTCCTTGCCGCATTCTTCGAGGCCGCGCATGATGGCCTGAGGGAGTGCGAACGGATTCTCTTCCTGATAAATCTCCTGCCAGCGTTTGCGGGAACTCACGTGCTCTCTACCTACTTCTCGATTTGGGCCAACCGACGGTTAATGTCCCGAAGCGCCGGATATACGTCCCGGTACACTTCAAACCGTTCTTGAAACGCCCGTCGTCGCGTCTCGTCCGGCTCACACACATAGGCGAATCTTACCGCGTGCTTCACCACGTTTTCTATTGAAGGGATCACACCCACACCCCGGCCAGCCAACATGGCAACACCGAAGGCTGCGGCCTCCGTCGTTTCCAGTACGGCAACGGGCATCCCCAAAATGTCCGCTTTACGCTGGACCCACGTTCTACTTTTAGCCCCGCCGCCCACGGCTCGCAGGCGTTTCAGGACTACTCCCGCACTCTGTAACATTTCCAGATTCAATTTCATTTCATAGGTTACGCCAGAAAGAATTGCCGCAACGACCTGTTCCCTTGGCGTGTGAAGCGTCAGGCCAAGAATGGCCCCCCTGCTTTGGGTGTCGAAATGCGGCGTTCCGGTAACCGTAAAGTGCGGCAGGAGAAGCAGATTCTCGGGTTCCGGCGAGATTCCGCTGCAAATAATATCGTACACGCTCTGTCCGGTCTCGGCAGCCTGGCGGGCGTCTTCTCTGCCGAAGGTGTCCCGGTACCATTTCAGAAGTGAACCGCCGGTAAAATTGAAGGCGATCGATGCATAGAGCCCCTGAATACAACTCGGATAGCAGCAAAGATTGTTCTCCACGGTTTTCGAATTGACCGTGTACGATGTGAAGATGGGACAAATACACTCGACTGTGCCCGTCGCGTATACCGCCTCTCCCCCGCTCAAAATCCCGGCTCCCAGCGCCCCTGCGGGTTGATCGTGACCTCCTGTTACCACAACCACGCCTTTGGGGAGGCCAAGTTCGTCGCAGACGCGATTGGGAATCGAACCGACAACACGGCCCGAAGGCGCCGGTGTTGCCAGGAGTGCCGGGTCCACGTCGGCAATGGACAGGATGTCCCGCGACCATTGCCCCGCCCGCACGTCCAAAGCCATGGTGCGGGCCGCAAGACTCAGACTCATCGTGGGTTCGAGTCCAAGCCGAAGATGCACAAAATCTTCGTAACACAGCCATTTCCACGCGGAACGGTACACGTCAGGCTGGTTCTGCTTGAACCAGAGGATCTTATTGAGCGAATACATGCCGTGCAGCGGCATACCCGTGATCAGGGCCAATTCCGTGCGCGATTTGTGCTGGAGCCACCATGCCGGCATGTCCGCCGTCCGCGCGTCAAACGTGACCACGCTGTTTGTCAGGCAGCGGTGGTCCTTATCGACAGCATGAACGGCCTCGCCTTGCGCGGAAATGCCGATCGCCCGGATGGGGTCGGAGGCTGTCTTCGCGGCAATCTCTTTGAGAACATCGCGAATGGCTGACCACACGGTCTCCGGGTCGAGTTCTTGCCAGCCAGGGCGGGGAGATAGAAGCGGGTACTCACGATAGGCTGAAGCGAACGGTTTTCCTTCTACATCGAAAGCCACGGCCTTGGTTCCGGTCGTGCCCACGTCTAACCCCAAAAGACTCATAGCGGACGTACTCCTCCTGCCAGTGAATATTGTGGACGGTGGAGACGTAACAGTCAAGATTAAACCACAAGTTTTTTGAACGGTCGTCCGGAGCAGGGTGATTGGGCTTCTGATTCACGCACTCGCGGCAAGTAATGATAGGCATATCCAGGAGTAAGAATAGACACCCCTATTACGGGGTAAAGCTGCAAGAGCGTATCATGTTGGAGTTCTGGTTATGAATATGAATACGAGTATGTGCACGGTCTGCCGTTCCGCCTTGAACGGCACGCCCAGCTATGCGGTCACCGTCAAGACCGGCGACGCAAACCCGCAAGCGCATGAGTATTGCGGTACATGTGCCGCGCGGTATCTCGATACGGTTGACATGTTTGGAATGACAGTCCCCTTGATTGACTCCGTGCGGTGTCTTCCCGCCGCATAGCTTGAGCCACCTTCATCCACCAGGAAGACACATCCACGTCACAGCGGTGGATTGAGTTGTTACAGTGACCCCTGCATATTTAGTATAAAACGCAGTTTGGCACCCGCCTGAATGTGAGTACATTTCGCGCCCTGCTTGAACAATCCGTTGGCGAAGCGTACACTCTATCTCCATTAACCTCACCTTTGGCGGGAGTACTGCATGAAAGCCTTCTTTTGCGTTGGGACCCACTGGGACCGCGAATGGTACGAGACATTTCAAGAATTTCGGATGTGGCTGGTCGAATTAATTGACGACTTGCTCGATCTGATGGAGCGCGAGCCCAAGTTCAAGTACTTCCACCTGGATGGGCAGGCAGTAGTTTTAGAAGACTACCTCGCTATACGTCCAGAGCAACGTGAGCGATTCCTGGCACTGCTTAAGCAAGGGCGCATCCTCGCGGGACCGTGGTACGTGTTGCCCGACGAATGGCTAATCTCCGGCGAGAGCTTCGTGCGAAACCTGATGCTCGGCATGCGGGTGTGCCGTGATCTGGGGATTCACCCGATGCCGTATGCGTATACCCCCGACCAATTCGGCCACGTGGCAACGCTGCCGATGATCATGAGCGGTTTTGGGCTGGACGTCGGGATCATCTGGAGAGGGGCGCAAGACGAGAATTATCCAGGGCAATTCATGTGGGTAGGTCCGGATGGCAGCCGCATGATCACCCATAAGTTGATGGACCGCGGCAGTTACGGCCCGTTCGACTTTCTGGCTCGACGTCCATTAAAAGAAGGCAACTACTCCGATGAGAGTTTCTCTCATCATGTCGAACCTTACTTGGAGGACGAAAAGAAACGTTCGCCGGCTCCTCTTCTGCTTCTGTTGGACGCGATCGACCATCAGAGCTGCGATACGGAGATGATCCGCGCGCTTGAGGAAGTGGCGCGCCGCAATACGGACATTGAGTTCGTTTGGGGCACGCTGCCGCAGTATGCGGACGAATTGCGGAAGTATGCGGACAAACTTCCCGAGCGAAAAGGCGAGTTGCGCGAACCCGCGCGCGACAGCAAGCGCGTGGGGCAATACCTGATCGTGCACACGTTGTCGAGCAGGTATCCTCTGAAGCAACGCAACGATCGATGCCAGGCGCTGCTTGAGAAGTGGGTGGAGCCGTACGCGCTCTTCCAGAAGATGGCTGGCAAGAGTCCCATTTGCCGCTATATCGATCTCGCCTGGGAGTATCTGATCAAGAACCAGCCGCACGATTCGGTTTGCGGTTGCAGTATCGATCAGGTCCACCGGGATATGCTCTATCGGTACGACCAGTGCCTCGAAATCGGCGACGGCGTATTGCGCCGCGCCACGGCGTCCATCGCGGAGGCCGATAACGCCGATGCATCGGCCACGCACTTGGTAGTCCATAATCCATTGCCGTTTGGCCGCCTTGGCGTGTTCAACTTGTCCATTCCCTTCGCAAAGGACTGGCCGGAGCAGTACATCGACGGACTGTGCACGACCGAGCGGCTGAACAAGTTCACGCTGCAAACGAAGGACGGCTCGCCAATCCCGTTCCAGCTTACTCGCATCGACCGCGAAACCGTCCACAAGCGGTTGGATGCTAAAGGCCGCTTCGCAACGCATGTCGGTGACGTGTATCACGTGGCGGCGGAATTGGAATTGCCACCGTCCGGGCACGTCAGCATTGAGGTGTGTCCTTCACAGGATGCTACGCGCAATTTTGGCACCCTGCTGACAGGTCCGCTGTCCGCGACGAACGGCGCGCTTTCCTTGAAGGTCAATCACGATGGAACAGCTCGCGTTGCTCATGGGGCAACCGGCCGTGTGTACGATGGACTTTTCGTCTACGAGGACTGCGGTGACTCGGGCGACGGGTGGACGCGCGGCAAACTTATCAACGACATCATCGCGCGGACTCCCGGCACGCGCGTGACAGTTGGAATCGATGAGGACGGTCCGCTGCGCACGGTATTTCGCATCGAACGCGAGTTCTCGCTTCCGCGCGAGATGGAGCGGAGAACCTGGAGCCGTTCCGATGATCGCGTAGTGCTTAAGACCACGGACTGGCTTGCCGTGCAGATCGGCTCTCCGTGCGTGCACGTGCGCACGCGCGTGGAGAACACGGTCAAGGATCATCGTTTCCGCGTCTTCTTCCCGACGGGTGTCGCGTGTAACCGTTCCTTTGCCGACACACCGTTTGGGTTAGTGGAACGGGACATTCTCATACCCGAGGAAACCGCAACGTGGCACGAGCGCATCAATCCAGAGAAGGCTTTCACGTCCCTCTTTGGCGTACAGGACGCGCAGGGTGGACTCGCCGTACTATCTCCTTTCGGTCTTCATGAGTATGAGGTCACCCAGACGCCGGAGCGTTCTTTGGCGCTTACGCTATTCCGCTCGACTTTCCAGACCGTGATGACGGCAGGCGAACCGGATGGCGAATTGTTGGGGACGCTCGATTTCGAGTACTTGCTCTATCCGTTTGGAGGAGGATTCGACGCGGCGCGCGCCTTGCGGATCGTTTCGGAGTCACAAGCCGGTGTCTACGCGCATGCGACGAAGCAACTCCTGGAACAGCGGTCGTTCCTTGAAGTGACTCCTGGCGAAGCGGTAGTCACCGCGATTAAGCCGGCCGCCTCGGGCGACGGCGCCGTTGTGCGTTTCTGGAATCCCACGGACGAAATGAAGCACGAAGTCATACGACCGGCTTGCCGCGTGGCTTCGGCGCATGTGTGCAATCTCAATGAAGAAATCGGTTCGGCGATTCTCATCAAAGACAACTCGATTCCGGTGAGCGTGCCACCGCGTGGACTGGCCTCGGTGTTGTTCACGTGGGCAACTTAGGCGAGGCCCAATAAGCGCGCGAGAAACGCGCAGGTGTGATTACGGATTCCCTGCAAAGCCTATCTTCGGGTCCAAGACCAGGAACCTTGGTTCTTGTGGCGTGTTGGGTACTGCGGGACTCTGCCTATCTCTGATCCCATACAATTCCTTAAAGCGCGGAAGTGGTGTTAGTTCCGAGCGGGGGACCGCGCCAGCGCGGGTTTCAGTGGTAGATACAGAAGCCAAGCGGATGGTCTTTTCTCTTGAGTGCCGCAGGCACGGCAGACTCCAGCCTGGGGTAAGATTCGCGGCAACGACGCGAATCGAAACCCCAGGTACCAGCCCCCAACCCTACGTGAGCCCTGTAAGGGCGAGAGCAACTTGAATCGCTTAAGCGGAGGTTTCCTTCGCGGGCATGACGGCAAACCGACGACGATACCGCGTGCCCAGGCTAACCAGCGTTAACCACAGGAGAATGGTTGCAGTAGGCGGAATTGGCACTTGCGTGGGTCCATCGACGTTCAGCACGACGAGGGAAGACTCCACGACTTGGGTGCCGTCGGTAACGACGAGGACGTACAAGCCCGAATCGAGATGGTCGACGGCAGAGAGCGTCAATTGCGGCGTTGTGGCCCCATCGATCGGAGTGCGTCCTCCCTGCCCGTCGTCACGGTACCATTGGTAGTTGAGGCCCGTGGTTCTGCCATCGACCGTAAACTCCAAATGAACATCTTCACCAGACTGCGCATCGACTTCGGAATCCCCCTGCAACGTCAACGCAAATCTCACGAGTGGTAGTACCAGCCGCGACGGATGCGTCGCATCGAGATGGAACGTCACGGATGCTGCAGTTGCGACGGCCCCGGCATCGTCGGAGAGGTCCGAACCGTCCTGCATATTCACGTCGTATCGATCGAAGTTGGAAGAGGCAACAAGCAGCCCCAGTCGATGCCCCGCCGGGATGGTAACCGCCGTGGGATAAAGCGATACGGTGACGTCATAGATTGTTCCCGGCGCTAGAGTCGCGCGCGAAGAAGGATTCGCAGCCAGCGACACGCGTTGAATGCCGTCCGTGATGAGGATTGAGCGGCCATCCGGATAGATGTCGGTGAGCCGCAACGCCAGGTCCGTGTCTACGGCATCGCATTCCACAAATACATGTGCCGTGACTTGCCCTTCAATGGACATCGGTTGCGTCAATACAGGTGTCCTAAAGACAAGCACGTCGCTGCGCGCGTGAAGCGATTGCAGGTCTCCGGGTCCTTGCGTGGCGGTGCTTTGGAGAACGGCCCCAAACAATGTTGGCACCGGGTCGGACGGATCGGCCGTGTACGTCAGACTTGCGCTCGCGGCAACGGGAGACGTGCTGTCCAGAGCGCCTGTCTCGGTCAAATAGAGCGTGCTCGATTGCGTATCGGCGGGCGGCCACTGTTCGCTGTGCAGCCATCGGTCATCATTGATTCGATAGTAACGAACCGTGGGTTGCGACACGTAAGCGTTGTCGATTCCGCGCAGGTAGTGGTCAAAGAATTGGACCGCTGCAAGCGACGACTGATGTTCAGCACCCGGAAACTCAAGTTCACCCTGATTCAATTCGCCGACGTGCGAATGCGACCACGGTCCGACCAGGATCTTCTGATACCCTTGTGCGTTGGGGCCGCCCATCGTCTGCACATCGTGCATTTCCCGCATCGTTTGTGTGGGTTCGTGGTCGTACCAACCGGTAATGTGCAGCATGGGGACATTGACCAGACTCGGGTCACCACTGAAATCCTCGGCCAGATGCCAATACGTGTCGTACAGCGGATGGGCCTTGACGAGCGATAGACCACCGAATAGCCCATACACGAAGTCGTTTCGGTCACGGGCATACACCCCGCCCGGGTACGCTTGGTCGTACCACTCGCGGTAATGGTAAACCATGGGTACGCAACCCTTAAGGTGCGGCGGCTGCTCGGCCGCGGTCTTCAATTGAATTGTGCCCAGTGCGGAAGCGCCCCATGTTCCCACGTTGCCGTTGCACCACGGCTGCTGAGCGATCCACTCGACGGCGTCATAGCCATCTTCACCGCGCGTGGGACTACCGGAATACGCCGCGCCGGCTGAATCGAAGAAGCCGCGCCAGTCCAGCACGACAAAGGCGTAGTCGGGACTCTCTAGCAGCGGATCGTCGCTGAACTCGAAGACGAATATGGGTATGAACAGGTCCTTGTTATAAGGCGTCTGAATGAGAATAACGGGCCAAGTTCCAGTCGCGGCGGGTAGATAAATGTCGGCTGCGAGCGTGTACGGAGCATCACGCATGGGGATCTGCGTAGCCTGGCGTATATGGGCATGCGCCCACGCGCCTTGAACCAGAACTAGCGACGCCAGAACTAAACAGTACTTTCTAAACATAGACTCTCCCGTTGCACGCCCTTATATTGTAACCTCCATTTTCCGGAAGGTTACACGAACGGGTGAGACGACTGTCCGCATTTGACTGGTGAAAGAATCCTATCTCATCTAAACTTGTTCGGAGCTTCTTGCCCTATGCTCCCTTTGTCGAAAGCCTGTAACTTCAGGAGAGGAAAGATGATGGCGCGGATCTCGTGGCTCGCAGTATTGAATCTTGTCTTCGTTGCCTCTTGGGTGTGCCAAGCGGACGAGACCGCCGATCGATGGATACAGCGGTTCACGCCCCATGCGCCGCAAGTCGAGCGCTCGGGCGTGGCACAGCGTTCTGAACTCGGTCTTCCCTCCTTCACCGTCACTCCCCCATCTGCCGGTCTTCACATTGTGCGGTTTTCGGCTCCGTTTCCAGCGGGCGCGTTTCCGAGCGAGCTTACGCTGCGCGTGTTGGCCGGCGGAGAAACCATCCAGCCTGATGTGCGCGTTCTGACGTTGCACCCTGGAAAACCATCCAGCGTTCGACGGGCGATGATTACGTTCCCTTACAAATTTGCGGACACGAAGCCGCTCGAGTGTTCGCTGGAACTGTGCGACGTGTCTGCCTCTTCTCCTGAAGACGCGCGCAAACTCGAAGGCGACGGCAACACGTTCAAAGTGGGCGACGTCTCAATTACCGTGACTCCGAGCGAAGTGACTGTGGATCACGGCAACGGATCGGTGTGGAACGCACGCCTCCTTGCTCCTGCGCTCAGCGGCGAATCGCAAGCGGTGCCTTGCCTCATTGAAAACGGCAAGTTCTATTCCTGGCGATGGCTGATGATCCCAGACGCGACGTGGCCGAGAATCATTGAGGTTCAAGCGGATTCGACGGGAACCGTCGTTATTCGTGCCTATATTCAGCGCTTGGAGAAAGGAGATGGTTTCGCCCCCGAATTGGGATGGCGCATCGAGGGCCCTGCCGTCGCACACGTCGAGCATCACAATTTCTCGTCAGGTGACACCATTCACGTTGACTCCGCAGATGGCCAATTCGCTTTGACGTTTCCTCAGGCGGCGTTCGTGCGGCGGGGGTATGTGCACGCGGCAACGGAGAATGACAAGGGACTCGTGGATTATGTCCGCTGCACCCCGGATGAGAAAGTGCCGTTTCAGGAGGCTGCGTGGCGTACGGCGGCCATCGTGATTGGGAAGTCGGGCCATACGCCGCGGACTTCGCTTCTGGAGCCGGACGTTGATGTGCGAACCAATTCGAAGGTGCTTGAGGCCGTCTACGGTTATACGCCTCTCCCCTCGCTGGCGCTTTGGCCTGTGCTCGACGACTTGGTGGCGTTTACGCGCAATGCCATTGTAAACAGTGCACTGCGCGGCGACGACTTCGGCAATGTGACTTCGTTCGAGCCACGTTCGACTGTGTCCGTATACGGAATGAACCGCCTGAATCACTGTCCTGCAATCTTTGAAGAAGCCTATCGTGCGTCGGATAACCGGCTCCGGGATACAGCGGTTGCGTGGTGCGCGAACATGGTCGACCTGAGTCTCTGGTGGGGAGATGCGGAGGATTTCGGTGGCACGCGCTACAACAATGCCGCGGCTGTGGACCCGTCCATTAAACCAGACCCTGCGTTTATGTGGCGCTCGAATAATGCCTCAAACTTCTGCACGAAGGGGTATGACTCGTTTTTCTTGGCCTACGAAGAGACAGGCGATCCCCGTTTTGTGACCGCATTGGATGCCCAGGTCGAGTATGCGCGCAACCACGTGCACGCCGACCAGGGCGAGTGCAGGAACATCGGCGATGCTTCTGATTTCATGCGCCTCCACCGCTATACCGGCGTCACCATGTATCGCGATGAAGCCATGCGGCTATTCCGCGAATTGCGCACGAAACTCTCCGACGGAGATTTGTTCAGTCAAGGCGGGCAACCGATCGTGAAAGAGTCGCCGTTCATCAACGACGACGCCGCGGGCTACAACCACCCGTTTGCGAAACCCTACATCATCGGATATGCGCTGTCGGGACTCCCTGGCTTGCTGGGCGAAACCCCTGATGAGGCGAAATTGCGCGATGTCATTCGCGCGGTCGCGGATTTTCTCGCCACGTCTCAAGATGCCGTCGGCGGTTGGCGCTATCCACATCCGTGCAGTTCCACCGTGATTATAAGCCAAGGCGTCGAGCATGCTATGCAGTTGACTCGGGCGGCGCAGGCCTTGGAGTTGAAGAACGAACCAATCGACAGGCTTCTCGACGCCATCGAGCGGTCGCTTCAGGCGCGCGTGAAAGGGTATGAGCGCACTGGGGCCGTTCTTTCCGGATTGACGGGATGGGAGGAATCGGTAGGCTTACTCAAGGATGGTAAGAGGCTCAGCGATCTCTATCCCACACCCGAAAGCCGCGATCGAACGCGTGACTACAGCGAGGGCGCGGTGTCCGTCGGTGGAGCACCCCCGGATGGAGTCGTCCATCTATCGGAAGTCCTGGCGTTCTACTTGGCCCACCGTCCGGCAGAACGTCTCTTCAACGCAAATGCACAACTCGGCCAGGTTCTGGCGCGTGTCGAAGACCAGAGGCTCAAGCTGACTCCTCAAGAGAAGGGCTCTTACCTGCGCATCGAGCGTCCGGGGAATCCAGAGGCCGGATTCACGCTTTGGGGGCCTGAGTGGGTGACCTTTCCAAATCTCTCCTACTCCGAGGAAGAATTGGGAGGCATGGCGCTGGCATGGAAACAAGACCCGGAGAGCGGGAGCTGCTCCTACACGTTAGACCGCGAGGATTCGACATTCACCGCCGAGTTTGTGCCGCACATCGACTACGTGGAGTGTCGCTATACGTCATGGCCGAAGGCGGCGTCACAGACTCCGGGGACGTTTGGGGTTGGGCCGTGTCAGCAGATGAAAGCAGGCATATTCGAAGGCGATGACCAGGAATTGATGTCGCGGTTCTGGTTTCTCTCGGAGGGTGCATGGACGACCCTGGCGTCTTGCGCGAACGGCAATGCCCGCAACGTATTGTACGTGCGAGGCAACGATTCTCCGGAGATGGGCGGCGATATGGCTGCAAGCGGTTGGAAGACGATTCAGGAAAGACGCCCCGACGTGCCGCTCATCGCGTGCGTGAGCCGCGACGGAAAGTGGGTCGCGGCGACGGCGGCGGAGTTCTCTACGAGTATCTGCAACAACGCGAATGCTTCGCATCGATGCATGCATTCGCAGGGAAGCATGCCGCTCAACGCGTGGGGTCCGACGACGCTGCGCGTCAATGCCTACCTTATGGAAGGCTCGCTGGACGACCTCAAGAGTGTATACGATCATCAGGTCGAGCGTTGGCGTGAAGCGCCTGCTTCCGCCGGTCGCAGTGTCGAACGCACGGCAAACTTTGGCATCCGCGAGATGCTGCCAAGCTTCAACGACGCGCGTGTGCGCGGCATGGATTTCCCTCTTGCTTGGAGACACGCGAAGACTTCATTTGATGACTGGCGATGCGCAGCGCGGGCAGCCTACTTGAAGTCGTTGGGAGAGAGACCCTCCCCCGCTCCCTTCAACATGGCTGTCACCGGCAGCGAAGATCGCGGAACGTATGTTGCACAGAAGATTGCCCTGAATCTCTCGCCCGAAGAGCGTGTGAAGGCGTATTTGCTGGTCCCGAAAGGGGACGGACCGTTTCCCGGGATCATCGCGTTGCACGATCACGGCGCGCACTTCTCGATTGGCAAAGAGAAGGTCATACAACCGTTCGCGGAATCCGAAGAGCGTTTGCAGGATGCCCAGAAGTGGGTAGATTCGTGCTATGGCGGCAAATACATCGGAGACGAGTTGGCCAAACGTGGGTACGTTGTCTTCGCGACGGACGCGTTGTATTGGGGCGACCGCGGACGTTTCGGCGGAGTCAATTACGAAGATCAGCAAGCACTAGCCTCCAACATGTCTCTCTTGGGGCTCGAGTGGTCGGGGAAGATCGCGTGGGACGACGTGCGCAGTGCGGAATTTGTGCAGGGGCTTTCGTGCGTAGACCCGGATCGCATCGGTTGCCTCGGACTCAGTATGGGGTCACACCGCACGTGGAGCCTTGCGGCAGCGACGGACATTGTGAAGGCAGGCGCTGCCATCTGCTGGATGGGCGACACACCCACGCTGACCGCACCCGGAAACAACCAGACCAAAGGGTACTCGGCGTTTTCCATGCTCGTGCCAGGACTGCGAGGCATGCTCGATTATTGCGACGTGGCCTCCATCGCGTGTCCCAAACCGATGCTCTTCTTCAACGGCTTGAAAGACGGCCTCTTCCCTGTTCCGGGAGTTGAAGCGGCATACGCCAAGATGCGCAGAGTTTGGGACTCGCAAGGCGTATCGGACAGGTTGATCACTAAGCTTTGGGACGTGCCCCATGAGTTCAATCAAGACATGCAGACTGAGGCCTTTGCCTGGATTGACGCGCAGTTGAAGCAGTAAAGCTATTCGTGGCGGAGCGCTTCGACGGGGTCCATGTTTGCGGCGCGCATGGCCGGATAGATGCCGAAGACTACGCCGACAAACGCCGAGATGGAGAATGCCAGTAGGGGTGACCACAACGTGACAATGGTCTTCAGATCGGCAAAATAAGTGATGACGATTGGGATGGCCAGGCCCAGCACGACGCCAATAATTCCACCGGTAGCGGATAGCAGAACGGTTTCGATAACAAACTGAAGAACGATATCGCGCTTCTTTGCGCCGAGCGCGCGGCGGATGCCGATTTCCCTCGTGCGCTCCGTAACGGTCGCGAGCATGATGTTCATGATGCCGATGCCGCCGACGAGCAGTGAGATACCGGCAATGGCCCCCAGAACGATGTTGAAGATGCGTTTGGTGCGTTCTGCCTGACGCAGCAGATCGAGTGGAACCACGATTTCGTAATCAGTCTTCTTGTGATTGGCAGAAAGCAAATCCGAGATGATGTGCCACGTCTCGATGACATCTTCCGTATTCTCAACTTTGATTGTCGCTTCATGCAGCTCAACGCGCTCCGCGGAAAAGCTGCCGCTGCCGCGCTGAACGAGCGTTTCCCCAAAGCGAGTCTTGGCCGCGGTCAACGGAATATACATTTGGTACGGCGCACCCGCGCCGGAGGGTCCGCCGGTTTGGGCAGTCTGATTGCCGCCATTGTTTCCGTTGCCGGTCGACTGTCTAGAAAGTGGCTCCATGATTCCGATGACTTTGTAGTAATCGCCGTCGACGCGAACGGAATTGCCTATCGGCTCGTCCAGCGGAAAGAGGATATCGGCCATCCCATTGCCCAGCACACAAACGTTCTCGTTTGCGTTTACCTCTTCCTCGGTGAAGAACCGCCCTTTGGATGGATGGTGGTTGCGCATGTCCGGGTACCAAGAGACGGTGCCGACAATATCGCAATCGATACGATTCGCGAGATTCCAGACGTCTTTCCGGATGATGCGGCTCGGTACAATAATCTGTACACCGGGAATCGTATTCCGAATGTGGCTGATGTCGTCGTACGTGAGTCCGTATTCGACCATCCAGGTTCGTTGGGCGGACGTGCTGCGATCATCCGGCGGCTTGACGCTGCGGATGATGATGTTGTTGCTTCCTAGCCGCCGGATCTGTTCCTGGGCTTCGTAGCTGAGTCCTTCACCAATAGCCAACATGGCAATCACAGAGCACACGCCGAATACAATGCCGAGTCCGGTGAGCAAAGAGCGGAGACGGTGCATCCACAGGCTTTTCATGCCGAGTTGCACCGTGCGCTTCAGGCGCGTGACACCCACGGCCGTAATAAATGACGGAAGTAACGCGGATGGCTTAAGTGTGATACTCATCGCGTTCCACGCGGCCGTCGCGGAGTCGAATGACCCGCATGGCCCTTTCTGAGACCTCGTTGGAGTGCGTGACCATGATGAGCGTTTTGCCCTGCTTGTGCAGTTCGTCGAACACGCTCAGGATATCGGAGCCGGATACCGAATCGAGGTTTCCGGTAGGTTCGTCGGCGAGGATAATCAACGGATCGTTTGCAAGGGCCCGCGCGACAGCGACGCGCTGTTGCTGGCCCCCAGACAGCTCAAACGGCTTATGGGTGAGACGGTCTTCAAGGCCTACGCGTTGCGCTAGCGAAATGGCAATTCGACGGCTATCTTCCTGGGAACGTCCCTGGTAGTAGAGAGGAACTTCGATATTCTCAAGTACATTAAGCTGCTGAATCAGATTGTACGATTGGAACACAAAACCGATCCGCGCTCCCCGGATTTCGGACAAGGCATCGTCCTCCAGGGTGGAAACGTCCCGATCGCCCAGAATGTACTTTCCCGATGTGGGTTTGTCCAGGCATCCGAGCACGTTGAGCAACGTGGACTTGCCGCAACCCGAGGGCCCCATAATGGTGACGTATTCGCCCGCATGGAAATCGAGATCAACGCCTCGAAGGGCCTCAACCATGATGGCCCCCATGAGGTAGCGCTTGTGCAACGCCTCTATCTTTGCAATGGTCTCACGCACGGCGAACGCTACTGCGGCTTGGGCGCGGCAGGCGCCTGGTCGCGATTTCGCGCCGGCCTTTCTCGCCGTTCGCCCTCTTGCTTGCCCTTGTCCCCTTCGGCCTTTTCACGCCGTTCGCCTTCTTGCTTCACCGCCTCCCCTTCGGGCTTTTCGCGCTTGTCTTGCGACTTCTCGGAATCGTCTTTCCCTGCGGTCGTGCCTGTTTGAGGCGCCCTGAGCATAACCCGTTCGCCTTCCTTCAGACCGCTCTTGATCTCGATGAAGTCCTTGTTCATCTCGCCCGTTTCAACAACCCGGCTCTGTGTGCCGCCAAATGTATCGACGACGTGGCAGACTCGCTTGCCCTCTTCGGGAAAGACCGCCTGGATGGGCACGTATATGACATCCGGGAGCTGCTTGACCATGATTTCGACCTGAGCGGTCATGCTCGGCTTGAGCCATTCAAAGGTTCCTTGGATGCTCACCGTGCAGGGATAGAGCTTGATGTCGGGATTCATCCATCGCTGACCCGAGTCGGGAAGCACGGAGATCTTCGTCACTTCGCCGTGGAGTTCTTCATCGGGATAGGCATCCAGTTTGATGGTTGCTTTTTGTCCCTTCTGGATCTGCTTAATCGCCGATTCATGAACTTTGACCTTGACCGCCATTTGCGTCATATCGGGAATCGTGATGATCTCCTGGAACTCGTTCACGTTGGCGCCCGCCTCAATGGGATCTTGTCTGCGCCACGGTTCGTCACTTCCTGCATAAACCACGAGCCCTGGGCGCTCCGCGACAATTGTGCACGCGTCGAGTTGCTCCTGAAGCTCTTTACGGCGCCGCTCACGCAACTTGAAACTCGCTTCGGACGAATTCTTGCGCGCGACGGCCTGCGCCTCTTTCGCGACAGCCTGGCGCTTCGTGCGCTCAAACTTGCGAATGGCTTCCTCATAGGCGGATAGCAGCTTCTCGCCCTGCTTCGGGAACTCGTATTTAATGAACAGCTCCTCGGCCGTCATCGCGCTATCTTTTGCCACTGTGCTCTTCTTGACGGTCATCTCGTCGTTGTCGAGATCCTGCTTCGTGACGAAGTTCTTCTCGGCAAGACGGCGCGTGCCGGTCAGCTTGGTCTCGGCCAAACCCAACTCCTGCTCCGAGAGAATACGCTCGCTCTGCAGCTTGCGCAGCGTCTGCTGTGCTTCCCCGTCTCCCAACCGCTCCGGATCGGCATACTGAGTGAAGTCGACTCGAGGCAAGTTGCTCTTTATCGCCGTCGATGCGACAACCTTCTCGGGTTGCGGTTCTTGCTTCTTTTCTTCCTTTGCGGGTGCGGGATTCTCGTCCTGTGGCTTGTCGCCTTCCTCGGCTTTGGCATCCTCTGCTTTGGGCGCTTCTCCGGCCACGTCGCCACCTGCATCCTCAGACGCTTTTGACTTGTTCTTGTCTGCGGCGGCGGCCTCATCGATTCGCTTCGATTCTTCGTCGATTTGCCGCATCACAGCTTCCAGATCGATGTCGCGCTCTTTCACAATCGTTCGCGCGAGTTCGGCCCCCAGGTACTTTTCGAAGTCCATCAAGGCGAATCGCACTTCCAACTCGGCAGCCGTGATATCGCTCTCGTTCTGCTTGAGCTGAATCTCGTACTGTTCACGCGCGTCCGTATAATTTGCTAGCGCGCTCTGATACTCGAACTCTTCCTGAGTCATACGCTCAAGGAGTTCGGAGTCGTCCAGGGTTACCAGAACCTTCTTGTTCTTGACGTCTTCTTCCGTGACCAGATACCCCTCGTCGACTATGGTGAGGATTTTGGTCTGACCTTTGATTTCGGATTTGATGGTCTGCGACTCGATCGCTTCAACCCCGCCGCCTTCAACGACGGTGATGTCGAGCGGGCCGCGTTTGGCTGCAAACGTCGTGGCTGTGCTGGGGCCGCTTGCCGACTTGCCATAGCGAGAGTAGATGCCGCCGGCAACGGCAAGGATCACGACGGCCACGATGATTCGACGCCGTGTAAACCAGCGTCTGCGCGGCCGCGATGAGCCCTCAGCTTGGGCTCTCTTGAACATCCTTGACATCCTCCCATTGGCCGTTTGGTTTGATATATAAGATACCCATGTCGCGCCAGAATTCCAGACGTGCGATGGTGTGGCGAACCAAGGCATCCGTCAATTCGTTTTGCGCGTTGATGAAGTCATTCTGCGCATCGACTTGGTCTAGGACGGTGCCTCCGCCAAACTCCGCGCGCAGCTTCTGCTCCTCCACGCGCCGTTCGCTCAGCGCGAGCGCCAGTTTCCGGTTGTCGAAGTTCCGCTTTGCTTGATCGAGATTTCGCCATGCATCGCGGACTTCGAGTTTGACGTTGTCCTCCGCAAGACTCAGTTCGCGCACGGCGCGGTCATACGAAATCAGCGCGGTGCGGTAAGAATTGCGCTCGGACTTTCTGTCCAGGGGAAGATCCACGTCCAACCCCGCAGACCATCTGGCGCGTTGGAAGTCCAAAGTATTGAATTTGTCATTGCCGGGCTCGCTGTCTACTTGTCCGGTTACGACGAGGTCAAGATCCGGCAGCAACGCGTTGGCCGCGACTTTGATCTTCCGCCCGGAGTCGTCCTCCTGGTCTCTCACATTGTATAGGTCCAACCGCGCAACTCGGGCAACCTCTACCGCCTCATCGTCAGTGACCGTGGGATGTTGAATACCAACTTCGCGTAACGTGTCCAGTTCGTGATCGTCCAGGATGATAGACGCATCGGTGGGAAGTCCAAGTAGAATCTTGAACCTATCGAGACTTTGCTTGTATGCGCGGATCGAATCGACCCAACTGTTCTCGGAGTTGAGAAGGCTTTGCTCAATACGGCCGAGATCGGTCTGAGTCCTGCGACCCTCTTCGGCAAGTGCGCGTTCTCGCTCTGCGCTGAGACGGAACGACTGGTAACCTTGCCAATTGTTCCTGACGGCATCGCGATTCTGAAGTACCGAGTAATAGGACGATGCAACTTGCACGACGAATTCCTGACGGAACCGTGTGAAGGTGCGCAATTGATACAGCACGTCGCGCTCGGCCTGGGTGAGTTGTTCTGCAACGACATCCTTACCCCGGCCGCGCAACAAAGGTTGCGTGATACTTCCGACCAAAGCCGACGAAGTGGTCACGCTCGGATCGCCCGTCAGGAAACGCAAAAAGTCAGAGGTCAAGCTAGCCGCGATGCGTCCGCCACCCCTTAGCAGCAGATTGACGCCAACTGAGGTGTCGCCAGACACACTCCGCTCGTTCATGATTTCGTTCTTGGGCTGATTGAGGCCCGTTACGGTAAACGCCTCCTCGACAACGCTCGCATATTCATTCAACAGCTTTGCAGGCGTACCCGCCAGAGAACCTACCGCCTGGAGCGCAGCGATCGACGTGGCGTCCGGCGGAATGCCATAAAGCTCCAGGAAGCCTGCGGCTGTTGGAGCATTCCCAAGAAGTGTGGAAGCGTTCGCGCCGGTGCTTTGCATGAAGCCCGGTATCGCCTGGGCCAATTCGCCTGTAGCTGAAAGCTTGGATATATCTTGCGTGGATCGATTGTATCGCGCTGATCCCCCCGCCGAAAAAATGGGAGTAAAACGATGCCTGTCGAGAGTCAGGGACAGTGCTTGAAGGTAGAGCAGCTCTTTCTGGTTCTGATAGGTGCGACTATTCGTGACCGCAATCTGAAGCGCCTTCTCCAGCGAAAGCACTTGAGCTCCAGATTCCGTCTGCCCCATTTCGCCCAGAAACTCGGGTGGCTGTTCCGCACCGGGCAAGTCCTTGACCGGATCCTCGCTCGCCTTCTCGATGTTGAATTCCTCGGGCATGCCGGGCACATCACCGGACTTGGCCTTAATAATGGAGTAGACCTCGCGATCGGCGCGCTCTTTGTAATGGGTAGTCGAGCATCCTATTGCGCATAGAATGCCTGTGATGACAACTAACGTTTGGAGCAAGCGAGGCATGTAAATCAATTCGCCGTGGTGTTAGTGACGCACTTTCTTAGACGTCGCCCTCGTGTGAAACGTTCATATCGAGTCGCACGTTGACATCGATGACGACAGGCTGGCGGCTTGGCGCTACGCTATCTCCAATCGTATCAATGATGGTCGCTAAACTCAAAATATACCCCCCTCAGGAAACCTCCTGGACTAGCCCGCTGTCTACGGCGGACTCAACCAGCAAATGGCGCATTCAAGCCCTTTCGATCATGAATGCCCTTCGCAGGTCTCAGAGTTGCCTCCTCCCCCGAAGTTCTCCTATGCGACTGCGAAGTGAACTCTGTGTAAACTCCACTACACGTCTGCACAATACAAGATTGATCCACGCACCCGAATTGGTTACACCTTCTAGTCCGCAATTTGCAGCGGCGCGATTGAGCGCCGGCGCAAATTACTCACGTGCAAGACGCTGAAGGTATGCCATGAGGATTTCTCGCGAATTCGTGACAAATCAGCGCTACAACGCAGTCTGCGCCTCAAAGAATGCACGCACTTCAGCCACGTCTCGTTGTATCTGGGCGATGAGATCCTGCACGGACGGGAAACGGATTTCCGAGCGCAGACGCTTGAGAAATGCGACTTCGACCTCTCTACCCTCAAGATTGCCGCTGAAGTCCAGGAGATGGGCTTCAATGGTCATATCTTCGTTGCGGATAGTTGGCGCGATACCAATGTTAACTGCCGTTGGGTAGGCTCGACCATCAAGATATGTATAGGCGACATAGACGCCCTGAGCCGGGATCGCGGAATGATGAGGCCGTACGTTGGCTGTTGGGAAGCCTATGGACGAACCAATGTGTCGACCTGGCACCACCTCGCCCACAACCGAATACGGACGCCCAAGGAAAGCTTCGGCCTTGCTGATATCGCCAAGCAAGAGTCGTTCGCGGATTAGCGTACTGCTCACGCGCTCGCCGTCCATGAGCAAGGGCTCCACTTGCGTTACTGAAAACCCTGACTTTGACGCGAGGTTCCTCAACAACTCGAAATCACCGCGGGCGCGTTTCCCAAATCGGAAGTCATGACCAACAACCACAGACTCTGCGCGACAGCGCCGAACCAGTATCTCTTCGACGAACGCCTCGGGCTCCAGCGAAGCCACCGTCTCGTCGAACGGCAACACAAATACCGCATCGATTCCCGCTTGCTCAAAGAGCTGCCATTTCTTGGATTCGCTGGTCAGCAGACTGGGCGCGTGATCGGGGCTGAAGAACTCGCGCGGATGCGGCTTCAGAGTAAGGACCGCGGAGCTTCCCATTCGAGCGCGCGCCTGACGTAACACTTCATCCAGGATTGTGCGGTGCCCCAGGTGGACCCCGTCAAAGCTCCCGATGGTGAGAACCAATCCCGAGAACTGCACCTCATGCGTGCGGATATCGTTGACGATTTGAATCACTTTTCACAAAGCACCCGTTTGGGTTGGATGCGAACCTGTCCGCATGAAAGATGCACTTCTCCCAGAGCGAGCAGCTCACCCGCTTCCGACTTGACCTGGATCCATCCATCTTGAACCGGACACGGAGCAGTGAGGTCGTCGATACCAAGAAGACCTCCCGAAGAAACCATGGGCCGGCTTGATCGCCGAACGGTCACCTGGGGTAATTCGAGGGCGCTATCGACGTTAAGCAGACATGAACGCACGCTCTCCGGATTCTGAAAATACTCAACGGGCTTCGCCGTGTCCACTGAATGCGGTCCGACAAACGTTCGACGCAAGGCCGCCAGCGCAGCGCCGCAACCCAGCAATTCACCGACGTCATGGCACAGAGATCGGGCATAGGTGCCGCGCGTGCAACGCACCCGGAATTGGACATCCGGCGGCGCGAGTTCCAGTAACGTGAACTCGCGAATGGTGACAGGTCGCGGTTCGCGCTCCACGACGACACCTTTGCGGGCCATCTTGTAGAGGCGCTCCCCTCCCACTTTCACCGCGCTCACCATGGGCGGAACCTGCATGATGGTTCCCGTCATGGTGTCGAAAATGGACTGAATGCGTTCGGCCGTTACGGGTGGCACGGGCTTCTCGGCAACCACTTTGCCGTCCAGATCGTACGAATCGGTGGTCAATCCAAGGCGCATGGTGCCTTCATACACTTTGTCGAGTCCTGTCAGAAACTCGGAAAGCCGCGTCGCTGGACCCAGACAGAGTATTAGAAGCCCCGTTGCCGCCGGATCGAGCGTACCCGTATGGCCGACCCGGCGCATGCCCGCGGCACGCCGAATGCGGTCAACGACATCGTGCGATGTAAGCCCCGCGGGTTTGTCTACCAGAAGAATGCCGTTCATTCAGGGCCCTTTATGTGTTCAGGCAACGCGGCCATAACCGCGGCAACCGCTTCCTTCATGGGGCGCTGCAACGTAGCACCCGCTGCCGCAGCATGCCCTCCCCCACCGAACTCGCGAAGCATCTCAGCGCAATTCACGGGCGGACGCGCGCGAAAGCTCACTTTGGTGATTCCTGGACCTGCTTCGCGGAAAAGGGCAGCGAGCTGCACCCCCTCGATGTTGCGAAGGTAGTTGATAAGCCCATCCACGTCCTCTCCCTTCGCGCCGGTCTCTTCCATATCGGCCAACGTCAGTTGAGCGCTGGCGAAAAGACCGTTGGGCGAAACATGCGCGCGCTGCAGGACACGACCCAGCAGGTCGAATCGTGGGCGTGTCATCGTGTCGAAAATGCGCGCGGAGATCTCCGCCACATCGACGCCCGCTTCGAGCAGGCGTGCCGCGGTTCGGTGCGCGCGGGGATTCGTATTCGAATAGCGGAAACTCCCGGTGTCGGTTATCAGCGCGACATACGCGCATTCGGCCGCTTCCCGCGAGATGGGGAGTCCTGCAAGTTCGAAAAGGTCTATCACGATTTCGCAGGCCGCGGCGTACGATGGATTCACAACATGGATCGGCGCATCGATCGTCTCTGCCAAGTGGTGATCCAGCGCGATGAGCGTCGTGGATTCCGTGATCAGTTTTTCCACTTCCCCAATACGAGAGCACTGGTGTGCGTCGATGATAACAACAACATCAAACGTCGCTTGAAGCGACCCTGGCGGCACAATGTCCTGTGCCCCGGGCAACCAAGTGTATGCGCGTGGCGTCGGATCGGCTAGCGAGCACGTGACCTGCTGCTTCCCAAGGGCGCGCACGAAATGTGCCATTGCCAGAAGGCTTCCCACGGCATCGCCATCCGGGGAAGTATGGCTCGTGACAAGAATGGATTGGCCTTCGTTGAGAGCATCCAATACGGCGCGAAGGCCGCTATTCAGATTCTTGCTCATGTTCCTGCTCTGCGTGGATTTCGCGCAATCGTTCTTCGATGCGGTAAGCCGTGTCCAGGGTGGTGTCTTCGTGGAAACGAATCTCAGGTGTAACGCGCAACCGGATTCGTTTGCCCAATTCGCGACGCATGTAACCCGCGGCCTGCCGCAATCCGACCAGGGAACCCTTGCGCTCGCTCTCGCTGCCGTAAAGACTCACGTACACGTCCGCATAGCTCAGGTCAGGAGACATCTTGACCTCCATAACGGACACAAAACCAATCCGGGGATCCTTGACCCCTTTGGTTAATAAGTCGGCGATTTCCTTGCGGAGTTGTTCGCCAACGCGGCGTGCTCTTCCTTCGGGCATTACATCATCTCGATTTGGTAGTCGGCCAATTCCGCGCCGCCTTTGTTGGCAGAGAATTGAACGATTTCGTTGAGTTGTGTGTTAACGAAACGGCTGTCGTCACCCACGACGCAGACGGCGATTTGTGCGCGTCCCCAGAGCTCCTTTGCGCCCACCTCCGCCACGGAACAGTTGTACCGGTTGCGCAATTGTTCCTTAAGACTCTTCACGACCCGGCGCTTGTCTTTCAAGGAGCGGGAGCCTGGAACGAGGATGTCCATCTTCAGAAGTCCGATGGTCATCTGGAGTATCCTGTTCTCGGTCTGAATTTCTCACGGGCACACACGAAGGCTCCCCGCACCCTGGACAGCCGCAACGTTTACGAAATGTCCAGCGACTTCACGCGAACACGGTGTTCGTGAGAAATCATCGTGGGAAACCTCAAAGTCCTGCTCGTGAGTATTCCGCGCTGTCGCACGTCGGCGCACCGGCGCGAAATACGGCTTAGGCTAAAGTCTTGGCCACCGTATCGACGCGATAGAGCTCTATAACGTCGCCGACCTTGATGTCCTCGAAATTCTCAAGTTTGATACCGCATTCGAAACCGGCCGCGACTGTGCGCGCATCGTCTTTCTCGCGCCGCAAGGTACCGATCTTGCCTTGATACACCACGACGCTGTCGCGCGTAACGCGCGCCGGAGACCCGCGATGAACTTCACCGTCGAGCACGTAGCATCCCGCGATATTTCCATGTGCCGATGAACGGAACACTTGGCGAATCTCGATATGGCCGGTTACCACTTCCTTGGATTCAGGCGTAAGCATGCCCTCAAGAGCCAAGCGAACATCTTCGATGGCCTCGTAAATCACGCGATACGTCCTGATGTCCACGCCTTCCTGCTCGGCAAGCTTCTGCGCGCGCGGACTGGCCGTCACGTGGAATCCGATGATGACCGCGTCGCTGGCACTGGCCAACAGGATGTCGGACTCGTTGATTCCACCCACGCCGGAGTGAACCAGCCGCACATGGACTTCTTGATTCCCCACTTTCGCGAGGCTCGATTCCAACACGTCCACGGAGCCTTGCACGTCGGCTTTCAGCACGACATTCAGCTCGTGCGTCTCGCCGGCTTCGAGAAGCAAGTGGAAGTCTTCCAGGGTTACGCGGCGCGTCTTCTCGCGTTGTTTCTGGCGCGTAATCTCGGCGCGCTTCTCTGCGATGGCGCGCGCTACGCGTTCGTCCTCAACCGCGACGAAGTGGTCGCCCGCATCGGGAAGCGAGTTGAACCCGGTCACGACCACCGGAGTAGCGGGTCCCGCTTCCTGGACGGCCTCGCCGCGCGAATTGTGCATTGAGCGGACGCGACCGTAGGAATTACCTGCAAGGAAAGCATCGCCGACACGCAAGGTTCCGTTCTTCACAAGTATCCATGCGACCGGACCTTGCCCTCGTGTGATTTCCGATTCGACAATCACGCCTCGGGCGCGCTTATTCGGATTACCCTTCAACTCAAGCATCTCGGCTTCAAGCACGAGCAGTTCCATCAGCTCGGCCACGCCTTCATTGCGCTTAGCCGAAATGTTCTTCATGATGGTTTTACCGCCCCACGCCTCATCGACGAGTTCGAAGCGGGTCAACTCCTGGCGAATGCGCTCGGGCTGAGCATCGGGCTTGTCGCACTTGTTGATTGCGACAACGATAGGCACATCCGCGGCCTTCGCGTGGTCAATGGCCTCGATGGTCTGCGGCATGACGCCGTCGTCGGCCGCGACAACCAGCACCACAATATCCGTAATCTGTGCGCCGCGAGCGCGCATTTGCGTGAACGCTTCGTGACCGGGCGTATCGAGGAACACGATCCGCTTTTCGCCGATGCGGTGGTCGTACGCCGCGATATGCTGCGTGATGCCACCCGCTTCGCCATCGGCAACGTTCGCCTCGCGAACGCGGTCGAGCAGACTGGTCTTTCCATGGTCGACGTGACCCATAACCGTGACGACCGGCGCGCGCGGAAGCAGATCTTCAGGCGCATCCGGCTCTTCAGCAAGCACCTCGTCTTCACCGGGAATAATGGCTTCGACTTGAACCCCCCTGGGCTCGACCAGTTGCCGGATCATATCGATGCCAAGGACCTGGTTCTTGTTCGCCAGGACGTTCAAGTCCATCAGGTCGAGAATAATGTCATTGACAGGCACATCCAATTCGTTGGCAAGAGCTTCTACAGTCATGCCCTCTTCAACTTGAATGACCTGCATTTCGGAAACGTCTTCAACGCCCTCCATCTCGGGCATATCCTCACGAGTTCTGCGGCGTTTCCGTTTGCGTGGGCCCATTCCGATTCCACCGGCCTGATATTCACGGACGGCGGCGGCGGCATTACGGCGCATCGTATCTTCGGTACGCTGCTTTTCGGCTTGTTTCTGGCGCTTTCGGGCCGTCTTGCCCGTATGCCCGACCTTGCGAGATTCGAGAGCGCGCTGCTGCTGGATCTTGTGCATGCGCTCTGCGGCGCGGCGTTGTACTTCGGCCACGACGGCAGGATCGGGTTTGGCTAACGGCTTGGCAATCAGTTGCGCTTTGCGTTCTTCTTCTTCCTCTTGACGACGTTCCGCTTCGGCAAGAACCGGAGAGATGTCTTCTTCTTCCTCGATTTCTCCCAGCGGGTGGACTACCGCCGTCGTCTCCAATATATCGTCGGCATGGGCCACTGGCACATGCGTGCCATCGGCTCGGACCACTTCCACCACGGGCTCCGCCTTCTCGACGGCGCTCCCAATGACGATTTCCGGACCTTTGGGCTTCTCGGGCTGCCGCTTCTTGGGTTCTGGAGCCTTGGTCGGAGCAGGCGGCTCAACCTTCGCGGCTTCTGCAGATGCCGGCGCTTCTGCCACGACCGGAGCTTCCCCGTCTTCGCTGCGGATAATCTCCGCGACAGCATGCCCGGATTCGTCGCCAGCATGCTCCTCGGAAGCCTCTTCCGCATGCTTCTTGGCGTGTGCGGAAGCCTTCTTCTTGGCAGCCGGTTTTTCGCCCTCAGCGTCCTTCTCGACGGCTTTCTTCTTGGCGGCCGCTTTCTTTTTCGCCGCTTCCCTAAGTCGCTCGGTGCGCTTCTGGACCTTTTCCTGCTCCAGAAGCTTCGCGTCACGTACGCGGTCTGCCGCCTCCGGATCGTCGGCGGCTTCAATCAGCAAATCGCAGGCGTCATCGCTGATTTCCGATTCAGCGCTTTCGACGTCGATCAGCATGTACCGCAGCTTTTCTACCGCCAACTCGGGCGCCATACCCAGTCGATCGGCCAAGCTGGAAACTGTTTGCATTAACGCTTACTCCCGAGCACCCATGAGTAAATTTGAGATATCCAACGAGGCGTAAACGGCGTCTACTCCTCTGAACTCTCGGTAGACTGCGCAGCTTCAACATCTTGCTGCGCTTCCTCCGCGTCTCCTTCCGGTTCCTTTGCCGGAGCCGAAGACGCGGCAGGACCGTCGGACAACTCGACATCGCTCTTGATATCGATGTTCCATCCCATGAGCTTCGAGGCGAGACGGGCGTTTTGACCCCGCTTGCCAATCGCCAGCGAGAGCTGGTCGTGAGGCACAATGACCAGGATGGACTTTGTCTGTTCGTCGACGGTTATATCCAGAATATCGGCCGGGTTGAGCGCATTCCCGCACATTTCCACCGGGTCTTCGCTCCAACGGACGATATCAATCTTCTCTCCACACAACTCTTCCACGACCGCGCGAACGCGCGAACCCTTCATACCGACGCACGCACCCACGGGGTCCACATTTGGATCTTTGGACGCTACCGCAATCTTCGTACGGCTGCCCGGCTCGCGCGAAATGGCGCGAATCTGAATCGTGCCGTCATAGATTTCGGGCACTTCAAGGTCGAACAGCGCACGCACAAACTCGGGCGTAGTGCGCGAAAGCACAATTTGCGGTCCGCGGGGACTCTTTTCCACCTGCAACAGGTAGGCCCGAATACGGTCGCCGGGCTTGAAGCTCTCGCGGGGAGACTGTTCGCGCTGAGGCAACAAGGCTTCGGCGCGCCCAACGGAAACGATGATGTTCCCGTGCGAAACCCGCTTCACCAAACCCGTCACCAACTCGCCTTCGCGCTGCTTGTATTCGCCGTACACGTTCTCGCGCTCGGCGTCCTTCAGCCGCTGCATGAGCACTTGCATGGCGGTTTGAGCCGCAATGCGCCCGAAACCTCGCGGCTCCGTGAGCACTTTCAGCTTGTCGCCGACACGCGCGTCATGATTAAGCGATTGCGCTTCCGCCAGGGAAACCTCTCGAATGGTATCTTCGACAAATTCAACCACGGTCCGGATTTCGTAGACTTTGTAGGCGAGACTCTTCTGATCGATCTCCACCTGAATGGTCGCGTTCGGGTGGAACGTCTTCCGCGCAGCACTCTCAATGGCGCCACGAATCGCATCGATCACGGTATCCCTGTCGATGCTCTTCTCCGCCTGGAGTTGCTGCAGGATAACCTGCAAGTCCTTGTCCACCGCATTACCTCGCGTAGTCTGGCGTCTAGCGAACCAGATTAGCCTTGTGTACGTTCTCTATCTGGATACGATGGAGTATCCCCTCCGATTCGACGAGGACCGCTCCATTCTCAAACCCTCTGAGCGTACCGGCGAACCGTTTCCGGCCTTCCACCGGAAGGTGTGTCTTCACCTTGATGCGTTCGCCCGCAAATCGCCCAAAGTCCGCAGGTTTCCTCACCGGACGATCAAATCCCGGCGAAGACACCTCCAGCACGTAACTACCGCTGATCAACTCCTCTTTGTCCAGCAAAGGTCCTAGAAATTGCGATACGGCAGCGCAGTCGTCCAGGGTGATCCCCTTCTCCTTATCTATAAAGACGCGGAGAATGGACCGTCCCGAACCACCCGCTACCTCTACCTCTACCAACTCATAGCCTTGCTGGGCTAGCTCAGGTTCGAGGGTTTTCCATGCTCGTTCATGAATTTCCAGACTCGGCACGGCTTCCCTCGATTTGACACCAAGTAAAAAGAGTGGGCGCAAACCCACTCTTGTGACACTTCGCGCATGAGCGATGCTAAGTCTAGCATAGTAAGGCGGATGGGTGCAACCTGTGCGACAGTCAATGAAGTCTGGGGGTGGAAGTGAGCAGAGAATCGGCTCGTCAACAGAGAACTATTCCCGACCTCCTCTCCGAACTCCGTTCAAGGCATTGGCTTAAAGCATTAACAATCCCAGATTTCTCTGACCGTCTGGATGCCCACGATGGGTATGGAAGCGCCCGCCGGTGATGGTGCATTCCCCCACGATGCTAATCTGGTTTTCGGGAATACCCGAGGCCGCCAACTGCCGGAAGTTGGCCTGCCACAAATCCAGAAATCGCCCCGTTACGGGAAGGCCTGCCGCGGTAAACTCGTCGGCCATCTCTTGGGACACCTCATACGCGCCGGGACCTGCCGACGGGCCAATGAGCGCGTGAAGGCATTCCGGAGATGTGCCAAACTCTTGCACCATAGCAGTGACGGTGGCTCCCGCGATGTCCAACATCGTCCCGACGCGCCCGGCATGCACCAGCCCAATCGCTTTTCGAACCGGGTCAAATAAATAGACAGGTACGCAATCCGCAACACGAATTCCCAAGGCCAAGCCCGGAGTTGCCGTGATAAGCGCATCCGTATCCGGAATGGCAGTATCGGTGCGCTTCGTACCTCTTCCCCCATCCCCTGGTCCAGCAACAGCCACATGGTTCCCGTGGACCTGATGCGCCTGTACAACGGATTCGGCGCTCACGCCACATTGCTCGAAATAGCGCTGGCGGGCTGCGCCGCCGTCCCGCGCGTTGAACCCGCAATCCCCATCCGACTTGTCTGAGATTGCCGCGACGCGGACGCCAAGCGCCTCATACTCGGGAAATCGCATCATGGCCGACGTCTCTGTCCGAGTCCGTCCGAGGGGTCAAAAACGGCATAATACAGGGACTGACACAAGCGCAGCGAAGCGGAGACGTGTCTGTCCCTGCTTTCCGCCGGAAATAAGATGCCATCAGGATGAGTCACTCCACCACGACGAATCAAAAGCGGCTGAAAACAGGGACTGACGCAAGCGCAGCGAAGCGAAGAGGTGTCTGTCCCTGCTTTCCGCCCCAGAAAAAAAGATGCCATCAGTATGAGTCGCTCCACTAGAGAATGTACTTGCTCAGATCGCGGCTCTCCACAATCTTCTTCAGCCGCTCCTCGACCATCGGTCCATCGACAACATACGACTTCCCCTTGTTCTCGGGGCCTTCGAAGGAAATGTCCTCAAGCAGGAACTCCATGACCGTGTGCAAACGACGCGCGCCGATGTTCTCCGACTGCTGGTTCACTTCCTGGCAGATGCGGGCGATGGCATCGACAGCGTCATCTTTGAACTCCAACGTGACGCCTTCCGTCCCCAGCATCTCCGTGTATTGCTTCAACAGCGAATTCTGCGGCTCGCGCAGAATCCGCGCAAAGTCCGCCGCTTCAAGGTTGTCCAGTTCCACGCGAATCGGGAAACGCCCCTGGAGCTCCGGAATCAAATCAGAGACCTTGGTCATGTGAAAGGCGCCCGCCGCAATAAACAGGATGTGGTCAGTGCGCACCGGTCCGTACTTCGTGACCACCGTGCTGCCTTCCACGATCGGCAGAATATCCCGCTGCACCCCTTCCCGCGACACATCCGGACCATGCCCCTTCGTACCGCGACCGGCTATCTTGTCGATTTCGTCCAGGAACACGATCCCCGAATTCTCGGTGCGTTCAACGGCTCGCTTGACGACCAGATCCATGTCGGTCATGTTGTCCAACTCTTCGGCTTCCAGAATGCTGCGAGCCTCCGCGACGGTCACCTTCCGTCTACGGGTGCGTTGCGGCATCATGCGTCCGAACATCTCTTGCAGGTTGACGCCCATCTCTTCCAGGCCGCTGTTGGAAAACACCTGCATCATCGAGGTCTTGCCGGTTTCGCGCGTCTCGATCTCGATTTCGCGCTCGTCCATTTCCCCCGCCGCAAGCTTCCGCTGCAAGATGGCCCGCGTACGCGCTTCGCTGTCATCCGCGGGCGGAGCCGGCGCCGGGCCCTCATCGCCTGCCAACGGGTCCGCCGGACGGTAAATGCGTTGCGGGCGCGGCTGTGGCGGCAACAACAGGTCCAAGAGACGCGCCTCGGCCGCTTCCCTCGCCTTGCCCTGAAGCTCCTTCTGCATCTCCGCCTTGACCATCGCGAGGCCCACTTCCATCAACTCGCGGATCATGGACTCGCAATCCCTGCCCACATAACCTACTTCGGTGAACTTCGATGCTTCGACCTTCACAAACGGCGCATCCGCGAGGCGCGACAACCGCCGGGCAATCTCCGTCTTGCCGACGCCCGTTGGCCCAATCATGATGATGTTCTTCGGGATGACCTCGTCGCGAAACTCCTCCGGGATTTGCTGGCGCCGCCAACGGTTACGCAAGGCGACCGCGACTTTACGCTTCGCTTCCGTCTGCCCGACGATATACTTATCCAACTCTTCAACGATCTGACGCGGGGTCATGGTGCTCATTCAGAAAAACTCCAGGTGAGTAAGGCGTGCGGCAAGCGTTCCAGCCTGATTAA
>JAIBAQ010000064.1 GCA_019695095.1 Candidatus Hydrogenedentota bacterium | reverse complement strand
TATTTCGAGAGTGACGCGCACGACAAGGACGACAAGGCAATCCTTCTGCTTCAGGAGGCCGTATTGCTGCACCCGGCATTCGAGGATGCGTACGAAGCGCTGGGTGTAATTTTGAACCGCCATCACCGGGTGGATGAAGCCATCCACTACATGCAGATTCTTGCGTCGCTGAATCCTGACTGCATCATGGCGCACACCAATCTCAGTGTGTTCTACGTTGCCAAAGGCATGATAGCCGAGGCGGAAGAGGAAAAAGCCAAGGCTGCAGTGCTCCAGATGAGGCAGACGCGAGACGCGCGCCGCGCGGAGGAGCTTGCCGCAGAGGAGCGCGAGCGCATCCGGCGCGAGGCCCTGGAACGGATCGGGATGTTTAAGGAAGTGCTTGAGATCGATCCTGAAGATCCGTTGGCAACGTATGGCATGGGCATGGCTCACATGCAGTTGTCCGAATACGCGGAGGCTATCCCGTACTTGGAGCAGGCCACTCGATTACAGAAGGACTACTCGGTTGCTTTCCTCAATCTGGGGAAGTGTCTTGAGTTTTCGGGTGAGCGCGAACACGCGATCGCGGCCTATCGTCTCGGCATTGAAGCTGCGGGGCGAAAAGGCGATTTGATGCCGTTGCGTGAAATGGAACGCCGGCTAAGGGCCTTGGAGATCACGTTGGCCTAACGAGAAGACTTCGCTAGGCGGCCGTCCCGCAAGTCGCAACGCCCGCAATTTGCACACACCATCACGCGTTCGGCTTGTCCATGCGCTAATGAGCTACTTTGTCGGACTCACGTTGATGTAGTTGGTGCGGGTCTTCTGACCAAGTAAACCGTAGTTGTTGGTTACACCCAAGTAGACACTGTAGATTTTCGCCGCAGTGTAAACATGCGTCGGATTCTGCAGGGTGCTGGTGACGCCGTCGCCGAAGTGCCACCACCATGTCGTCAAGTTCCCGACATTAGGTGTCGAGAGATCGGAGAATTGAACGGTCTGCCCCACGGCGGGCGTGGTATCGTCCGCCATGAAGTCCGCAGTGGGCGCTTTGGGCTGAACGTTGATGTAGTTGACCTTCAACTCGTCATCGGAACCGACAAGCGTAGTCACTTTCAAGTACACACTGAAGGCCGTGGCCGTGGTGTACGAATGCGTGGGATTCTTCAAGGTACTGGTGCCGCCGTCTCCGAATTCCCAGTACCAATTGGTAATTGGAGAAGTGCCGGCTAACGAGAGGTCGGTGAACTGAACGGAAGCGTTGCCCACAGGCGCGGTCGGAGTTGCGATAAAGTTCGCTGTTGGAGGAGTAGGAGGAACAACGCTAATGTAGTTGCTCTTGACTTCCGTATCGCTCAACGCCCCAGAGGTGATCTGTAGCGTGACGGTATATGTGCCAAGCGTGTTGTACTGATGCGAGGGATTCTGAAGGGTGCTTTGCCCGCCATCTCCGAATGTCCATAGCCAGGAATCAATAGTTCCGCCCGTCACGGTTGACTGGTCGACGAAGTTTACAACGCCGCCGGGTTGAATGGTGGTGGGAATGCCACCGAAATTGGCGACGATACTTGTAGCTGCGGTTACGGTGACTGTAACGGGTGTGACGCCGGGCGCCGAGATGACAATGCTACCGGTGTTCGAACCAGCGGTGAGTTTCGAACGGTTTAGGGTGACGGTGACTGTAACCGGATTCGACGGGCCCGTGCTGTTGCCCGTGGACGGGTTGACGAGTATCCACTCCTGCTGGGGAGTGATGGAAAAAGTCGGCATGGGCTTCGAAGTGTAGTTCTTCGACACTTTGAACTGAAGCGAATTCAGGTTCGTGCCAAAGTCCAGGGATGTTGTCGTCACAAGAAACGTGACCAGGAAATCCGGTGGCGAGGTGGGGCACCCACAAGTGAGCAACCCAAGAATTGCGGTCATCACGACCGAAGCAACGTACTTCCTCATCTGCATGCCGCAGGCTCCTCGTTATCGAGCTGCACTATCAACGACTTACCGCCGATGGCCCACTCTCCCCGTTCGTAAGGCCCACTAATGATACCATCATGCCGGTGGGTCGATACAACAGTCAACAATTTTCTCACTTTGCCGTCAAATAGCGAAGATCCGTATTCACGGAGAAACGGCCCCTTGATGGACTCCATCCGCCAATTCCAGCGAGTGCGATTGGGCATCCGCAGGCCGATAGAGGGCCTTGAGCACCAATTCACCTTTGCAGATGTAGTCATGGTCCAGGATTTCGAATCCGCGATCCCTGAGGGCTTTGGTCAAGCTTTCATAGGAGTAGAAGGTAACGTGTTCATCCGCGTAGGCGCCGGGGGCGACTTTGCCGTACACCCACTCGATGGCAATCCACTGCCATTGGCCGTAGTCCGGGGTACCCAACACGAGCGTGCCGCCGGGCTTGAGAATGCGGGTCAGTTCATCCAGCAGTCTGCCATTCTCTTCGGGAATGTGCTCGATAACTTGAGAACAGATGACGCAATCGAATTCGCCGGTTCTGAATGGGAGTCGCATTCCATCGGACTGAAGAAGCAATTTATTCGTCTTGCGCATGAACGCGAGTTTGTCGTGACGCATATCGACGCCGACCGCATGCGGCAGGTCGGCAAGTATGCGGCTGCTGCCGCAGCCCACGTCGCAGGTCGAAACGAAGGTAGGGGTGAAGCGCATGATGATTGCGTGACGTTTACGCTGCCAGTATCGCTGAAACCAGATGCGACTGTCGTGGGCGCGCCAATCGTAGTCAGGGAACTCCACGCTGTTGCGAATTTTCCAGACGCGGTGGAACAAGCGCAAGTAGTCGATACCGAATTTGATGATTCGGGCGTGGGAACCGCCGGAGACGCGGGGCTGGTAGTGAAACGGGACTTCTTTGATGTGTAGACCCCGGGCAAATGACAGCAGCAGAATTTCGATAAGGATGACGAAGTTGGTATAGCGCAAGCTCAGTTTGGAAAAAATGTATTTGCGGTAGAGACGAAATCCGCTTGATAGGTCCTTCACGGGGATGTTCAACCCCATTCCAAAAAAGGAATTCAGGACGCGGCTGAGCCCATAGCGGAAAAGGGGCTGATCGGCGTGACCTCCGGGCACATAGCGTGAGGCTATCACGATGTCGTTGTTTGTGCGGGCCTCCCAAAGGTGCCGGATGAACTCGGTGGGGTGCGACATGTCGGCGTCCATCGTGAGCACGTATTCACCGAATGCTTCGGAGACTCCGCGAAGGATGGCCTGTCCGTAACCGGGCTGGGTTTCGCAGATGTAGCGGAACGGTTCGCCGGCGTGCTCGACCACCGCACGTGTGCCGTCGGGCGAATCGCCATCGACGACAAGCACTTCCCAAGAGATACCAAGGCCATTCAGGGCCTCGCGGAGAAGAGGCATCAAACGATAGAGGTTAGGGGCCTCATTGAGTGCAGGGATAACGACGGACAGATTGAGGGTCGATGCCTTTAACGAAGTCTTCATGGAAAGATACACCTTTGAGCCAAAACCAGCGTCTGCTGGCAGTCAACCCCCGTGACAGATTCGACCCTTGACAGAAATCCCACAACCAGACGCAACCTTACGTATTGACGGAAATAAATGCAAACATTGCAGCGAAGGTGTGCCGGCGAAAGGAGGCGTGCCGCTTCTTCAGAGCGGTCGTAAAGGCGGGCAGGCTTACTTAGGGTGGCGTCCTTATGCGCCTTGCAGCGCGGGGAGAGGAGAGGCAAATGCGGTTGATTGGAGCCAGGTGGACGGTGTGGACAGCAAAGGCGGCAAACCAAAGGGTCTCGGAGGCCGGGCCTCAAGAGTAGAAATTGATTGTCAGTCGCGGCACACACAAGTACTCAGACTTAGACGCACGTATCCAGAGCCCCTGAGCACGCCACGGCGTGGATAGTCGTCGGCACTCGCGAGGTGCGTAGCTTGGCTTTGGTCCGGGCACGGTGGGGAATGGGGACCGAATATACATTGTTGTTGGCCGCGCGGTTGTGCGATATACTCGATTCTTCGTGTGTAGGGTGGTGTATACAATCGCTGTGGAGAGGATATTTCATGCGGCATGGAGCGAGCTTTATTGCGGCGCTCGAGGGGTTGAGTAAACCGGCATTCCGCATCGCACGCGAATTGACGCTGAACAGCCGTTCTGGGTTGACGGTGCGGTTTCTTTCCAAGAAACTCGAATTGCCCGAAGAGGAAGTCGAGTATCTCATCGATGTGAATCATAAGCTGTTCTTTTCCGATCTCACGAAGGTGAAGCTCGTTGCTGAAGGGCATACAGCGGTCAAGCGAATCTCTGAAGGGCTTGAAAACCGCGGGGATATCCCTTCTCTGTTTAATCTTGTGAAGAATCTCGAGGCCCACGAGTTTCGACGTCTCGAAGAGAAGATAGGCGTGGAAAAGCCCGGCGGCAAAAAGGCGGCAGCCGAGGCGCTCATCGAGATTTGTTATACGCACCCTGAATCCGTGATGGAGTATGTGGCCAGCCATGACTTTTCGCCGCTCGCGCAGGAAGTCTTCGACCTGTTGTGGCAATCGGGGAGCGGCGTCATGCCTGTGGCTGCGGTGCGCGGCGCCATCGGCAAATCGGACTATGAGGTTGAGCAGGCACTGCTGGAGTTGTTCCAGGGGTTTGCGCTGTTCGAGATGTTCCGCTTCGATTCCGAGGATCGGCTCGTGCGGGTGGCGGGATTGTTGTCCGAGTTGCGGCAGTGGCAAGAGGTCTCGGGAGGCACGCAGCGCGGACGTTCGGGAATCAAAGTGGCCCGTTCGAAACCCGAAGATGTCGACTCACGAGGCCTCGACTTCTCCGAGCGCATTTGCCGGCTTGTTGCCGCGGTTGCCGCGAAGCCTGCCCGTATCCGCGGTGACGGCGAACTGTTCCGTGAAGACCGACGGCGGCTCGCCGAATTGTGTTCGGAAGACGAAGACCCGTCGCTGGCGACGTGTCTATGGGTGGCGCAGGGGGTCAACTGGATCGCGCGGGTGGACAACGAACTGCGAGCTGCCGACCTGGAAGACTTGCTGGGGATGAACCGGCTGCAGCGGCATGAAATCGTATTCAATTGGCTGACGAGCGGAGGTAACGAGCAGGCGTCGTGCCGCGTGTTGAGTTCGTTGCTCGACGATTTGAAACCCGATGGATGGTATCCGACTCTCGATTTCATCGAACACGCGTTGCACGCGGCATCCGACATGGAGCAGCCGATTCTACGCAACGCGGGTGGCCACTGGCACTATGTGAGCCCGGTGGCGGCGGGCAATTCCGAACGGGGCTTGGCACGGTCGCTTGAGGAAGCGTTTCTATGGCTTGGTATTGTGGACCGCGCGGAAGAAGGAGGCCGCAGTCTGTTTCGCGTGACGGAGCTTGGGCGCGCCTTGCTCACTCGCAGCGGGTTCGAGCGTGTGGCGAAGAAGTTCCCTCCGAAGGGCGCCGAGATTATCGTTCAGCCGAATTTCGATATTGTCGTTCCGACGCAAGACACCGACCCCTTGTTGACGGTTCCGTTGGATCAGTTTGCCGAGCGGCGGAGTACGGGTGTGGCTTCGGTCTACACCATGACCAAGGATTCGTTTACGCGGGCAATACAAGACGGCCACGACAGTGACCGCTTCATTACTTTTCTCCTCACACACAATCGGGGCGGCGCGCTGCCACCGAACGTGATGACGACCTTGGACGACTGGCGCGGCGGGATGAAACGGGTGCGGCTCAGAACCATTCATGTGCTGGAATCGGATGACCCGCTTGTGATGGCTGATCTTCTGCATCGCAGGCGATTCATGAAGCATTTCGAACAAATCGACCCGCGAAAGACGGTCGCGTTCACGCGCATCTCCAAGACCGAGATTGCCAAAGAGCTTGAAAAAGAGGGCTTTGTGGTAGGATAGAGGTACGGCTGACGCGGCTGTAGCCGGTGTGGCCGGGATAGAACCGACTCCGAGGAAGTGTATGTGCAACCTCCTATTCACCATCGCGTGCGGTTTGATTGGCATGGCGGTCTTTCCGCGAACCATCAACGAATTGTTGCCGGCGCTCTTCGAGGGAACTTACTGGCCGCTTTGGATGGGCTTCTGCCTTGGATGCGGGTTTGGTCCCCTCATCGGACATAACTCACCTCAGTCCGTGATTCTGAACCAAGCGATGGCTGGCTCGGTGATACTTCCATTTGCCATCTACGTTATGACGACAGGACAAGCCAGCGGCGGAATATGGTCTGTTGCAGTAGGATTCGCTGCCGGATTCGGAGGAGCTTACTCAAGTTTCCGCAAGAGGTCCCGACCAGAAACACATCCAGAAATCAAGGAATCGTCTCTTCCCCATCCATAACCCGGATTGCCTAATGGCCATCTCTCCCCCACGTTTCCCCTTTCCTCCGAGAAGACCTCACCCCTTCATCCGAACAGCGCGTTGGGAAGTTGAAACACGCAAAAGTATCCGAACAGCAGGAATGCCAGCAGAAGTCCGATAGCGTAGATAAGATTGGGGCGTAGTATGCGGGCAACTTCTGCCGAATAGAATCGCGGCATGACCAGAAACAAAACAATCCCCACGGAGATCGCTTGGATTGGGGTCAGCAGAAGTCCGTCGAGGACCGCGCCCAACTTCACCAGAAACACGGGCTGAAGTCCAAAGCTGTAGACGATGATCATGTTGGAAATGGCGTAGACGATGAGGACAATTTGAAACTGCCGTTTCCAGGGCACCTTGGCGACCGGCGGAAAGAGTATGCGGGCGCAGTCGGCGAGCAGGCGCGGCCAGCCCGCAAACTGCCCGAGCATGGTGCTGATCATTGCGGCCAATCCCGCGAGGATGAAGAGATGCGCACCTATCGCGCCCCAGCGCTCCGAGAAGATGGTCGACAGGGTTGTGGCAACCTCAGGACCTGAAGGCGCTTTTTGCGCGGGTCCCAACACGCCGGCTCCGGCCAGCATGAAGGCGGCCGTCACGAAGGAACCTATAAACAGTGCCAAAGTCGCGTCGGCGATAACGACACGTCCCCACCCCTTAAGTTTCTTCGCGTCGTCAGGCGTGAGCGCACGGAGAGCGTCGCCGTCAAGGGGTCGTCCATATTCTCTGCCGTTCGTCATACCGTAGCCCGCGCCGAAGACCCAGTAGGTGTACCAGACCTGACTGGCGAATCCACCCGCAGCCCAACCAAGCAACGGCAGGATTTCTTTCCAGGTTCCGCCTTTGACACCGGCCTCGGCGGCAGCCCACGCAGGGACATCGGGAAGTTGAAAGCCGAAAGCTCCGCGCAGAACACTGGTCCATCCGGGCCACGTGTGGATGGCTACGTCGCAAACGCCCAGAATGATGAGCATAACCAGAAACGACATGACCTTCTTGAGAATGTCGAATTGGCCGCCCCAAACAAGTCCGATGACGATTAGGGTGCAACACCAGCCGAGAAGGAACGGAGGCAATGGGATGAGTTCAGCGGCGAAGACTCCCGCGACGCTGGCGAGCGCGCCGGTGGCGATAGCTCCGGAACTCACTTGTCCGACGAACACGAGCCACACGACCCAATTGCGGGGGCCGGGAGTGCGCGCCATCATGTCGATCATGCATTCGCCTGTGCAGACGGTGTAGCGGGCGCCTGCGAGGCCAATCCAGTACTTTGTGAAAATGGCGAAGACGGGTACCCAGAGTAGACTGGTCCCAAAGAGCGCGCCGGTGCGGGTAGAGAGGATGACTTCGCCGGAGCCGATGTACTCACCGCACCAAACGAGACACGGGCCAAGCATCATCACGATGGCCAGTCCGCGCGGCGGTGGCTTCACAACGGCTTCTTCCCCGATCTTGACAGTCATGCGATCCCGGGCCCCCTCGTTCTGCAAGCAATCCCCATCCGCAGATGGTCGCATAAATCCCTCTCGAAACCAACCGTGCTTGTGCATCGCTCCTTCCTCGCCAGATACCTCCATTGATGCCACTTGCGAGGCGTGATATCGTCCCGGAGCGAAGCACACCAGAAGTGGGGGTCGATATGCGCAGTAACTGTAGTCTATTCGCTGTGGCAATTGTGCTTTCATGGTCGGGCGCTACTTCGCTCCATGCAGAACTCGACCCGTGGGGTTCGCGCCCCGCATCTCCGGCTGTCGTAAACGCCGTAGGCAACTCTCTCCTCCAGGAAGTAATCTCGTTGAAGGGGGAATGGGAATTTGTGACGGATGATCGCCTAATGGGACGCCACCGCATGGGTAAAGGACCCGGATGGAATGAGCCCGATTGGGAAGGCGCGCGTTTGATCACGGTTCCGGGCTGCTGGGAAGCTCAAGGCGTCGGCGAACCCGGAATGAGCCGCACCTGGGATTTGGTGTTCGACTGCATCCCGCGTCCGCTCAACCACGTATACATGGGCGTCGCGAGATATCGGCGCACCGTCGACATACCCGCCAAGTGGAGTGGCAAGCGTGTATGGCTGAAAGTGGGTGGCGTGCGAACGGAGGCGTGGTTTTGGGTGAACCAGCAGCGTGTTGCCCATCTCAACACGTACTGCGGCTCCTACAAATACGACATTACGGACTTTGTGAAGCCGGGGGAACGGGCCGAAGTTGTCGCCACAGTGCGTAACGATACGCCCAGCCGAAAAGGCTGCATGGCGGCGTTTCACCGGTTTGGCGGGTTCTACCGGGATATTGAGATTGAAGCCACGCCAGAAACGCGTTTGGACGACGTTTGGATTCGTGGAGATTTCGACAAGAAGGCGGCCGAGGTCCATGTGAGCGTCCGCAATGCAGGGAAAACGCCTCTGCGCTCACCTGCAATCGCTATCACCGTTGAGACGCTCGACGGCAGTCCAGCAGGTTCGCTGCAGCGGGGACTCGTACTGGATGCCTCAGGTGTGGCAGATATCGTGTGCGAAGTGCCGCTTACGGAATTCCGGCCCTGGACACCCGAGACTCCGAACCTCTATCTCGCCAAAGTGACTCTCCTTTCTGAGAATGCGCCCATCCACGGGTGGAATGAGCGATTCGGTATCCGGAAGCTTGAAGTGCGTGGCAGGCAGTTCTACCTGAACGGAAGCCCGTACTTGCTGCGGGGTTTTGGAGACGACTACATCTATCCAATGACACTGATATCGCCGGCGAGCCGGGAGGAACATCTCACTCACCTGAGAATCGCCCGCCGCGCGGGGTTTAATTGCGTGAGACACCATACCCATTGCGAGATTCCGGAATTCTTCGAGGCGGCCGATGAAGCCGGTATCCTGGTTCAGCCGGAACTACCTTATTACCACGACATGACGACGGAGGGGTTCGAATTCGACCCGCTTCGCGACATCCAAGAGTTGTATCGCCACTACCGCCGCTACGTGTCGTTCGGCTTTTACTCGACGGGCAACGAGGGACACTTGGGCAGTCCGCTCGATTCCCGCGTGTATGAGTGGGTGAAATCGAACGACCCGGATCGACTCGTTCAGCATCAGGACGGTGGATGCAACACAAACGCGAACTCGGATTTCACTACCCCCAACGGATACGGACTGGCATCGTCCATCGTTCCTTGGGAGAAGGGCACTTTCGACGCGCTCGATCGGCCATTCGTGGCGCACGAATATCTCAACCTAGGCATCAAATGCGATCCTCGGCTTGCACCCCAATTCACGGGCGCAATTCCGGCGCCTCGCAGTCTGGAATCGTATGAGGAAACGCTGCGCGCGGCGGGCATCAGCCGCATGTGGGGCGACGCCTGTCTCGATTCGGCTCATGCCCTTCAGGGCTACTATCAGAAGCACGGCATCGAACAAGCCCGGCTCGACCCCGAGTGCGACGGGTATTCGTATTGGACCATCGTCGATGTCATGGTCCCTCAGGAGGGAACCTACACCGGTCAGGGATACCTGAACGCATTTTGGGAAGTGAAACAGGGCGGACTCCAGCTCGATCAATTCCGGCAATTCAACGGGCCCACAGCGATACTGTCACTGCGAGAACCGGAAAGCGCGATCGCCGTTTCGGGAGACCCATGCAACGTCAGCTTGTGGTTATCGCATTTCGATGCGGTAGAGCTGAAGCAGGTCCCGCTTTCGTGGAATGTAAAGACGAATTCCCAGGAACTTGCGGAAGGTACTATCCCGCCCATTGACGCGGCCCCCGGCGATGTGAAGGAACTGGGGACGGTTGAATTCACGGTGCCTGAACTTGACAAGCCCGTACACGCACTATTCACGGCTACCTTGGAGGGTAAGGGCATCTCGAACTCCTGGGATTTCTGGTTCTTCCCCAAACGGCCCGTGAAAAGCGGAGAAGGAATCGCCGCGACCGCTGATCTGTATGACGTACTTGCTCTTCGCTACAGCGCTCTAGTCAAGGCTGGTACGCCAGAAGCGGAATCCGCTGAAGTGATCGTCGGTTCGTGGGATCACCCCGACCTGGTCGCGGCAACGGCACGTGGCAAGCGAGGGCTGATGATCGGTCCCGCCGACGGCGAGCCAAACGTGAAACTCGGCTGGTGGTCGCTAGGCAATCAGATCGGCACCGCATTCGCACGCCATCCTGCATTCGGCGATTTCCCGCATGACGGCAGACTTTCCCCGCTATGGTTCCGCCTTATCAAGCAGGGCATTCCCCTGCCCATCGATCCTCAGCTCGGTGAATTTGAGCACTTGGCCGTTGGCGAAGGGAAAAGCGGGTATTTCTCCTATGTCTGTCAAAAGACGGGCCCGAACGCAAGCCGGCTGTTGATAACGCAAGGAGTCGATGTGCTTGCCGAGACGCCAGAGGGGGCGTATTTGCTTGATGCGATGATTGACTACGTGCGGAGCAAGTAGTTCACTGACCGGAAAATCACTCGGGCACGCGCCAGCCTTTCTCGTAACGTGCATGTTCGTAAGACTTGCAGAGGAAAACTAAGCAGCACACCGCGGGCGGAGCGTGTTCATAGGAAATCCTTACGGCATAGCATCTGGGCCTTGAATGTGAATGTTCCGCGCCGGTTTCAGGTTACGCTGGCGCGAATTACTGGCTGAGATGCCTGGCTGACAGAAGAGCTCCAATAAGCGCGAACGCGGAGTGTATCTGGCCTGCAAAACCGTTCCATGTCCGGGGCGTTCATGGTATGCTCAGACAGGTTTGATAGACGGAAGGGAATCATTATGTCTGTGACTTTGAAAGCCGGAGACTTTGTTGTAGGGCTCGACATTGGCGGCACGAAAATCATGTCGTGCGTGTTCGACCACAAATTCAAGGTGGTGGGACGTTGCCGCAAGAAGAGCCGGTCCGAGAAAAACGCCAATGAGAAGCCCGAAGACCGCATCTTCAAGATCGTGAAGGAATCCATAGCGGATGCGGGAGGCGTCTCTATTCGGGGGATTGGAGTAGGGTCTCCTGGCCCAGTCAATCCGGCTGAAGGACTCATAATTGACACGCCGAATCTCGGCTGGAAGCGGTTTCCGTTGGCCGACATCCTGACCAAGGAATTCAAGGTGCCGGCGCTCATCGAGAATGACGTGAATGCGGGGACGTACGGCGAGTGGTGCTTTGGCGAGGTTCAGGACAGCAAGAATGTGCTGGGCATCTTCCCGGGGACGGGTATTGGTGGCGGAATCATCATCGATGGGAAGCTGATTCATGGGTTCACGGGGGGTGCAGGCGAAGTCGGCCACATGACGATTGAGGTGAATGGACCCTATTGCGGGTGCGGTAAGCGTGGTTGCCTTGAGGCAGTGGCCTCGCGTATCGCGATTGCCGCGGAAGTGTCGGCGATTGCCGCGCGTGGAGACTCGCCGTTCATTCTGAAAAACTGTGGCACTGACTTGGGGAACATCCGCAGCGGCATGCTCGCGAAGGCCATTGAGGCGGGTGAATCGATGGTTGAAGGCGTGGTTCGCAAGGCCGCGTATTACACGGGAATCGCCGTAGGCAACGCCATGAACTTCTTCAGCCCGGAGGCCGTTGTGCTGGGTGGCGGGCTGGTGGAAGCGATGCCGGAACTGTACCTGGACGAGGTCAAGCGCGCGGTGAAGGAACACGCGATGCCGTCTATCCGTAAGGGCGTCCGAATCGTGAAGGCGCGCTTGGGTGACGATGCGGCGGTGATGGGCGCTGCACGGCTGATGGCGGAACGCTTGGCGGCATCGTAAAGCGGCGTCAGTTGTAGCTGCTGGCCAACTGCCCGACGATGAGGTACCAGCCGTCTGCCAGGAAGAACAACGCGATCTTGAATGGCAGCGAGATAAAGACCGGCGGCAGCATCATCATACCCATGGCCATGAGGGTACTCGCCACGACCATGTCGATGATCAGGAACGGGATGTAAATCACGAACCCGATCATGAATGCCATGCGCATCTCGTTCAGGATGTAGGCGCAGATGAGCACGTGAGTCGGAACATCGTCGGGCGTGTTCGGACGAGGGAGCTTGGCAATTTCGATAAAAAGCGCAAGGTCCTTCGGGTGCTCCATCACCTGGCGAAACATGAACTCGCGCACGGGGGCCATGCCTTTGTTCAGGGCTTCGTTGGGGGTGATTTCGCGATTCATGTAGGGGCGAATCGATTCCTCGTACACGCGGGTGTAGGTGGGAGTCATGATGAAGAAGGTAAGAAACAGCGCCAATCCCACCAGAACCTGGTTGGGCGGCGTCTGTTGCGTTGCCATCGCCTGTCTGAGAAATCCAAAGACGACTATGATACGTGTGAACGACGTCGTCATCACGAGAATTGCGGGGGCCAGCGAAAGAACCGTAATGAGCAGGAATAGGGTCATCGTGGTGGAGAGCTGTTCCGGCTGAACGGCGTTTTGGGCGGCGCGGAAAATATCGATGCCGAGGGAGTTGTCGGGCTGAGCCTGGCCAAATGCGGCGGATGCGCACATGAAGGCTGCGACAAGGGTCAGGCCCATGCCGCAGCGAGCCCGACTGAGGCAGTGGGTGCGCCTCATTATTCTCCGTGCTCCTGCGTTCCCTCTTTCAGTTCACGCCGTAACCGGGCGATGTCGCCCCGCAGCGTTGCGATTTCGTCGTCTTCGCGTGCGCTCTTGGGAGTCTGGGGATTCGCGCGCATGAATGTCTTGAGCTGAGACAGAAACTTGTCACCGGCGGGGCTGCCGGTTTCACTCTTGCTTCCAGGCTTTATGGTGGAAGGAGCGGCGGCAGGCAGAGAGTCGAATTCCGACGCATCCATTTCCGCGACGGACGAGACAGAGGTGGGAGTGACTCCCACGATAAGAACCTTCCCTTTCACGCGGATGAAATAGAGACACGCTTTGGGTGAGAGATACAGACGTCCGATGAGGGTACCGAGATTAGCTCCTGCGAGCATAGGCACTCGCTTCCCGAATCGGCCCAAGAAGTAGTTGATCAGGAGCATACACGCCAGAATGACGGCGAATGCGGCAGTGACTTGTCCAAGGCTCTTCCACGGGGACCATCCGGTCCTTTGTAGCGCGTTGGAAGACTGAGGGGCCGTGGCGTTTCCACCGGTTTCGGCCTCGGTCCCGCCACCGCCCTGTCTCTTGTCAAGTTCCTTGTCCAATTGCTCTTTGCCGGCGGTCCAATACTCTGGCATGGGCGGCGCGCCCGGCTTCGGAATCTCTTCCTTTGGAGCTTGTTGTACTTCGACTGGGGGAAGGACTCCTGGCTGCAAACCAATGTCGGGGGGAGTGGTTTCTTTGAAGCCTTCGTCCGGCTTGGAGGCTGTTGAGGCAGGAACCTCGGCGTCGGGCGCTGGTTTGTCTTCGGCGCAAACAGCCGCACACAGAGCGAACGCCAGAAGCAGTCCCGTTAGCCAATTATGCTTCTTCATTCATGGTGTCCGAAAGCGTTGCGTCGTCGGTCTTTTCCTGACCGACAAGTTCCCCAACGCGAACATGCAGCGAGTCGCCAATTACAACGACTTCGCCGCGCGCCAAGGGCAGGCTATTGAGGTAGATGTCCGTCATCTCGCCCGCGAGCTTGTTGAGTTGGACGACTGAGCCGCGCTTCAAATCCAGCACTTCGCGTACGAGCATCTTGCATGTACCCAAATCCGCGGAGATTAAAAGCTTCACCGATTTCAAATCGTCTATCACGAGACGCCTTTGCGGCAGTCCCGTGCGTGGAACGATCTCTTCGAACGTATGCTCGCGTGTTGTGCGCGTATCCGGATTACTCATCACATATCCTGCACAAAGAATTTCTCGTGGAAAACCGCCGTAATGCGCTCTTCCCCGCCATCGCTTTCGGCCGGAGCCGCACTTTCTCCTCCGCCGTGGCCGCCACCCTCGCCGCCTCCCGTCGGGGCAGGAACAGGAAGTTCCTTGAGGATCCTGTTCGCTTCCTGTTGGATTTGCTTCTCTATACTCTGCTCCACGAATGGATCGTCTAATTCCTGACGCGATTTGTAGCTGTGCATCTTCCGAATAATGGCCGTAAACCGGGCCATGTTGGCTTTCACCTTTTCGGCCGCCGCTTGGTTTGAGCACTCCAGAGAGACTTTGTACAACAGCGTGGATGCGGGCATATCGGGAGACGGCATAATCACGGTCGTGAAGGCCTCGTCGAACGGTACGGTAACGGCGGTTGCAGGGATTTTGGATTCGTGTTTTTCCTCTTCTGCTTCCGCGGGTTTGGGTGTATCCGTCAATCTGGGACGCAACACGAAATTGAATACAACGACGGCCACGACAACTGCGCCCAAGACGGCCACGACCCCAATGAGGATCGGAGTCAAACTGGATTTTCCCTTGGCCGCCTTTTGGTCATCCTTCGGTTCTGCCATGATTCTGCTTTCCTAGGTGCCCGTTCCCGGAGCCGGACTGGACGCCGACTCGTCTGGAACAGGTGTGCCCAAGCGGCCACCGGCGGACTCCTTAACACCCTCCGCCGATTTGCCGCGAATATACAGATCGACGCGACGATTGCTTTGGCGTCCCTCTTCGGTTGCATTGTCGGCGACGGGTTGCGACTCACCGCAGGCGATGACTTCGCAATCTCGTTCGCGAACGCCGCCGGGTCCGGCCAATTGGAGCATCACGTTCTTTGCGCGATGATAGCTCAGATCGTAGTTGTCGGTGTAGGGACTTTGAGGACCCGGGGGAACGTTGTCCGCGTGACCTCGGATTTCGACGAAGACGCCGTTCACGCTACTCAGCGACGCACCCAATTGGTTTATCGCCTCGTAGGCTTCAGGTTTCAGTTCTGCGCGTCCGAAATCGAAGAGGATGTTGCTGGGCAAGCTAATCAGAAGTCCACCCTCGCCGTCGTATTTGATATCGACGCCCTTTGTCATGCCAAGGACTTGAAGGCGGGTTTGGAGTTCGCGGGCAGCTTTTTCAATGCCGCGCGGAACGCGCGACTGAACTTCCCCGATAACGCTAAGGGGTTTCAAAGTCTGCACGTAATTGCCTTCGCCGGGCATTACGCCGCCTCCGAACTCTTTCCTGAGCGAACCGATGGCCTGCGAGATCTTTTCGTCGCTGACGGTTGAAAAGGAAGCGAGGAGGATAAAGAACGCCAGCAACAGGCCCATCATGTCCGCATAGGTTACGGTCCAGAGGGGGGCGCTTGGCGCGGAGGGGGGCGCTTTACTCTCCCGTATCATAGTATCTCTTCACTTGAACTTGATCGCGGAACGATGGAGCAACAAAGGAAAGGAGTTTCTGCTCGACGATCCGCGGATTGTCGCCTGACTGTATCGAAAGTATCCCCTCAATGATGATCTCCTTCATAAGGAGTTCATTTGCGGTTCGCACTTTGAGTTTGCCTGCAGCAGGCAAGAAAAACACGTTCGCGAGCAAGGCGCCGTAGAGCGTGGTGATCAAGGCGACCGACATGCCAATTCCAATCTTGGAGGGATCTTCCATTTCCGCGAGCATTTGGACAAGCCCGATGAGAGTACCGATCATTCCGAAAGCGGGCGCATAGGCGCCCATGGAAAGCAGCATGGATTGCCCCAATGTATGCCTGCTTTCCAGAAACGCAAGCTCGGTGGACAGGATATCCTTGATGAGATCAGGGGGAGTCCCATCGATCGCCAAACGTACGCTACGCGCGAGAAATTCGTCGTCGGCCTTCTCGGCGTGACTTTCGAGGGCTAGAATGCCTTCGCGCCGGGCGATGACTGAGAAGTCAACGAGGGTCTGAATGAGCCCTTCTGGTGTGCGGTCCATGTGAAAGAACGCGTTTCGCAACGTGCGAAATACACTCAGCACATCGCGCAGCGGATAGTTCACCAGTGTCGAAGCCAGTGTCCCGCCCACAACGATTAAGAGGGAAGCTGTATCGAGATAGATGGTGGGGGTGCCGCCCATCAGCACTGCGACGACGAAGATGCCCCAACCGGCTATAAATCCTGCGAGTGTTGCGATATCCATTGCGCTATGGTTCCGGTCCCGCCGTGCCCCAATATATTGTGGTGCGGCTTATTCTAGCATCTACGGACTGGTTCAACAATACACTTTTGGGGGGTGCCCGCTCGAATTGTGGGAGAGTCACCCGCCGCAAAGCAAAAGGCGGCCAGCCCAGGGCTTGAGCCCCAGACCGGCCGCTTCGTCTATGTTTGCTTAGGGGCCATTACGATTAGCGGATAAGATTCACGGTTTCTTGGAGCAAAGTGTCGGCTGTCGTAATGGTCCTTGCATTGGCCTGGAATCCGCGCTGCGTAACGATCATGTTGCTGAACTCGGTGCCAAGGTCAACGTTTGAGCCTTCCAACACGCCGCCGGAGACCGAGCCGCGGCCGCCGGTATTCGCCGTGCCTATTTGGGCCACGCCGGACGAGGGGCTTTCGCGGAACAGGTTGCTGCCTTCACGCACAAGGCCGCCGTTGTTTGCGAAGACTGCCAGGGCAACTTGACCGATGACGCGCGTGAGGCCGTTGGAGAAGACGCCGTTAATTACGCCGTCGTCGCCGATGTTGAACGATTCAAGCACGCCGCGTTGGTAACCGTCTTGATTCTGAAGGGTCACGTCGCTATCGGCGGACAACTGAGTAATCGATTCGAAGTCAAAATCGAAAGCAAAAGGATCGATGGGCGATGACGGTCCGGCATTGAAGGTGACGCTGACATTGCCGATGCCGCCATTGATAACGGTACCGTTGGCATCGAACTCGATGGTGCCCGAGCCTGTAACGGTGTTGATGGCGGGATCGGTGCTGGACGCCACCCAGTCCCATTCATTGGTCGTGGCGCTCTTGGTGAAGACAAGATCGATATCGCGGGGCGTACCCAGCGAATCGAAGACGCGAATGGTTCTCGTAACGGTGTCACCGGTCGCGGCATCTGAATTCAGATTGCCAATGAGCGTCGCGGTGGTGGTAGCGCGAACAATGGCCGCGCCGCCGACGGGAATCGTGATGGAAGTGAGCGGTCCGTTGGGATCGATGGCGCCGGTGGAGTCCGCCTGGAAGCCCTGCACGAGGAATCCGGTGGCGGGATCGCGAAGTTCACCATCGGCATTGAGATCGAACGATCCGTCGCGCGTGTAGTAGTTGGCCACGCCATCGCTAAGGACAAAGAAGCCACTTCCTTGAATGGCGAGGTCGGAAGACACGCCGGTTGTCAGCAGCGCTGCCTGACTGTAGTTGACGTCGATTGAGCCAAGACGCACGCCCAGACCGACCTGCGAAGGATTGCTGCCGCCGAACGATCCAACGGCCGCGCGCGGCCCGGAAATCGTTTGCGAAAAGAGATCCTGGAAGAGAGCACGAGAACTCCGATACCCCGTCGTGTTGACGTTCGCGATGTTGCTTGCGATTACGTCGATACGCCGTTGGTGAGCTTGAAGCCCCGTTACTCCAGTGTAAATTGCTGTTCCCATACTACCTGTCTCCTGTCCGTTTCGCCGCTTCGGTCAGTCCGCGGCGTAGGGGCTTCCCCAGATGGGGTCCAGCCCGGTTTGCAGTTTTGCGCGTTCATTGAGGCTGGTTTCTCCGGCCACGACGACCGCGCTGTCGATGTTGGTGAATACGGCGTTCTGTGTTTCGCCCTGGGGCAGCGCCGTGATGACCGTCCGGTTGGGTACGTTGACCACCAAGGCCAAACGGTCCATGAGGATTAGGGATTCGCGAGCGCCTTTTGCCTGGGCCTGGTCAACCGCCTGGGACAAGCGGTTTTCATCGGCCGAGGTAAGCGCAATGTTGCGGTCGCGAAGACGTTGGGTGGCGTGGGCGCTGAACTTCACGCGGCTGCTGCCAGCCAACTCGCGATTGAACCACTGCGCGAAGTCCGTCTCCGCGGGGTGTCCGCGCTGACGGATGGCCGTGCTTGCGCACGCACCCTCCGCTTGTATGCAGTTCAGGGCTTGAATCATGACGCTTCCTTGATTTCGGTAACGCCGGCCATCGACAACACGTTGTCGCCAATCATGAGATAGACGATGCTGTCCTCCATGCCGACGCTATCCACGACGCCGGTGACTTCGTCGCCGTTGATGTCAATCCCGGTCACTTCCTTGCCAACCATATTGCTGGCATTGATGAAGTTCAGTTGGTCAATGTTTCCGCTCAAGTACTGGAAGCTCTCGTTCAGATTCTGCATTTGTTCCAGGGCGGAGAATTGCGCCAACTGGGCAATCATCTCGGTGTTGTCCGTGGGTGACATGGGGTCTTGGTTCTGCATCTGAAGTACGAGCAACTGAAGGAACTGATCTCTCCCCAGCGCATCGGTACCCAGGGTATCCGACTCCGATTTATCGTCCGACTTGGTGCTCTTCAAGGCGGCGGAAACCGCATCTTGAAACGGAGTCTTGGTGGTTGTCGTGTCCGCGGCTTTGGTTAAACCCTGGTAGGCCGCGCGAACATCCGGACGCAGCAGATTTGCGAAGTCCGAGGAAATGTTCGAGAGTGCATTCATAGGTTGTTTCCTTTCTACGCAAAAACGTCGAGAGCGCCATTATGCTGAGCGCCACGACGGGCCGGCGTTTCATACGTCTGATTACGCGCCGTGTTGAAGCTTGAGGCCGCGTCGGAGTTGCGCCATGCCGGAGTCTGGTCCGACCACGCGTTTCCCCACTGACCTCCCTGCGAGTTCGATGAAGCCGCGTCGGCCGTTACGACGATCTGCGACACCGAGAATCCGTCTTGCGTGAGCTGGTCGCGCAGCCCGTGTACTTGAGATTCCAGTACGGTCCGCACGGCGGGATTGGCGCTTACCAGGCGCACACTGACCGTGTCTTGGTTCCGAGTCACGTCGAAACGAACTTCGCCCAACGATTCAGGCACAAGGCGTACGGTTACCGTGTCGCCTCCTTCACGGACGAGGTATTTGACGCCTCGCACCGTGAACTCGTGCAGGGTCTGCAGCGTGGGCCGCTCCGCTTGTAGCGGTGTCTCCACCTTCTGGGTCGACGCCTCGACGCCCTTGGCACCCTTCGTATCGACGGATGTGTGTACGTTGGCACTCATATCGATACGTTGGGTTGGCGCTGGGGCCGTGTCGTCGCCTTTGACTCCGGCAGGCTTCTCCACAGTCTCGGCTCTACCGCCGCTACCGGCGGCTTGCTTCAGGAGTTCGGCCATGTTCAGCGGTTTGGTTTCCCGGAATCCCGGTTGCGCCTCATCGGTCTTGGCGTTGGCGTCTGCCTGAGCTTGAGCAACGTCCACCTGCGGCGGCGTCACCTTTGCCACGGGCGCTTTCTCCGCCACATCGGTGTTCTTGCCGATGTTCTTAGACTCCAACACCGGTTTGGCCGTGGCGGCCAAGGGCTCCGCCACCTCCGCCAAGTCCGCGTCTGAGACCGTTACTTCCTTATCGGACGTCTGCGTTAGCTTCGCGTCGTCAATGGTCTCGGGAGTCGCAAGCGGAGGAGTCACCACGTATTTCGCCGAACTGGCAGGAATTGAAGGTGCGGGCACGTCGGATTTCGCCTCACCTACGTCCAGCAAAGCGACTGTGGAAATCCCCGTCGTGGGGTCATCCTCTGCGACCACCGGTGCGGGTTGCGCCTGGCCGGCGGTCGCAAGTGTTTCCGCCTGCGAGGCCACCAACAGAGCGAGGAGCGGGTCCGTCGGGGCCTGCTCTCCTTCCTGCGTGGGTTCAGTCACATCGCCGGTCGCATCGGTTGTGGCAGTCACTTCACCGGTTGCATCGCCCTGTACAGCCGCCTCCGCGATGTTTTGCAAATGGGCCATTAGCAGTGCAAAGAGTCCGGTAGCCGCCGTATCCGAGGCCGAGTTCGCGGTTTTGGATGGTGGGGCCGGTTCGCTGCCCTTTGGTTCTGTTCGGGTAGCTTCTATGGCTGATACCATGATCTTTTTCACCTCCTTTCTATCGGGATTTGGCGGTCCACAGAGCCGTGGCCTCCTTGAGGCAACTGCGGACGCAGATCCCCCGCACGTCCTTGTGAAGGGGGTCGACGAACAGGTGATTCGCGCTTTCAGCGCAGACGATTTAGGGGCGCCCTGTCTGCCCAGGGCGGCGTCACAGCAGGAACATGAGACCGTGATGCGTTGATTGCCTCGATGCGGCTGACAACCGCATTGAAGACTGTGAAGGATTAAGCTCGGCCAAGAAGCGGCCGAAGGAGAAGGTTATTTTTGTTCCTGCATCGCTTGCAGAAATGCGGCAGTCTTTTCTGGATCCATACTATCGAGAATCTTCCCGCGGGCTCTTTCGTCAATGAGGCGTAGCAGCGCGGCGCCATCTTGCGGGTTCCAGCCTTCGAGGGCCTTTGCGGCCTGGGCGGGTTTCATGCCGCCGAGGGACTCTGCCACGGACATCAGGCGCTGCGATTGAGTGGACTCCGTTTCGTCCGCGGACTGGCTGATTTGCAGAAGCATTTGCTGAAGCGCGCCTCGAAGCTCTTCCATCTGAGATTGGGCTTCGAGGAGACGTTTCTCATCCTTCTCGATTTTGGCTTCGCGTTCTTTCAGTTCATCTTCGCGTTTCTTGAGATCGGCGGCATAGCCGATCAGATCGTCTTTGGTTTCTTCAGGGGCCTGCACAACTGGGGGCGGCGCGGTTCCAAGAATCTTTCCCATGCCGTCCGCGGAGAGGTTGCCCGACATGGCGAGCAGACCGACCAGGGTCAACACGAACGTGAGGAGGGGCAATACAACAAAGAGGACTGCTTTCATGGCTCCCGCTCGCCCTGCGTGTGTCGCGACGCGCGAACACCCGCAATCTCATCGTTCAGTTTCTGTTCCATCTTGCGCTGTTCCGTGGCGGCTTCCTGCTGGTACCGTTCTTGGAGGCGTTCCACCACGCGCCGTCGTTTCATCGAGTCCTCCAAGGCCGACCTCCGTTCTTCCTCGACGGTGCGCAGTCTACGCAATGTAGCATCGCGTTCGACAACAAGTCTCGCCAAGTGCCGCTCATACTGGAAGAACATGTGAATCTCTGGACCGGCCAATTGCTCGCCGACAGCCTCGGACGCTTCGTGAATCATACGGACTTGTTCTTCCGAAATCTGTTGGCGCTGGCGTTGCACTGACCGGATTTGGGTCCGTACCTCGGCGAGCGATTGCGCGCGCAATTGCTCTTGGCGCTTGCGCACCCGCAATAGCGTATCGAATCGCTCTGGGTCACGTCTCGGCAACGGACTATCCTTTCAAACTGCGTTGCATCAGGCCAACAATATCGTCGAAGGCAGTCGCATCAAACAAGCCCTGCTGCAAGAAGCGCCGCACGGAGGGCATTAGTCGGATCGACCGGTCGATTTCCGGGTTGCTTCCCCCTACGTAGGCTCCGATATTAATCAAATCCTCGGCGTCGCGGTAGGTAGCCAGCACGTGCCGCATATCCCCCGCGAACGTGCGGTGCGTCTCCGGTGTTACGTCTATCATGCAACGGCTTACACTTTCCAGCACATCGATGGCTGGATAGTGGTTGCGCGTCGCCAAGCTCCGCGACAGCGCAATATGCCCATCAAGGATACTACGAACGGCATCTCCGATCGGATCATTCAGATCGTCGGCTTCCACGAGTACCGTGTAGAGGCCGGTGATACTGCCCGTGGGCGAGGTGCCGGCCCGCTCCAGAAGGCGCGCCAACAAACCAAAGACAGATGGAGGATAACCCTTCGTGGTGGGTGGCTCGCCGACGGCCAATCCGACTTCGCGTTGTGCCATGGCAAACCGGGTGACGGAGTCCATCATGAGCAGTACGTCCGCGCCCTGCGCGCGAAACCACTCGGCGATGGCCGTCGCGACATAGGCGCCCTTGATGCGCATCAGCGCTGGTTCGTCCGAGGTGGCAACGACAACGACGGAGCGGGCCAAGCCCTGCGGGCCAAGATCGCCCTCAATGAAATCACGCACTTCGCGTCCGCGTTCGCCGACCAAGGCAATGACGTTGACATCGGCGTTCGTATTGCGAGCGATCATGCCGATGAGTTTACTTTTCCCTACGCCGCTTCCCGCTAAGATGCCTACGCGCTGTCCCTTACCACACGTAACACAAGAGTCTATCGCGCGAATGCCCGTGGCGAGAGGCTCGACAATGCGCCGGCGTTCCATGGGGCCAGGAGGGGCGACCATAAGTGGAGAAAGATGGGTACCCTCCGGTGCGGGCCGTCCGTCGAGCGGGGCTCCCATGCTTCCGATGACCCGGCCAAGGAGGTCTAGCCCCACTCGCACCATTTGAGGCTTGAACGTTGGAATCACGATGCTGTGTGGAGCTACGCCGGCCATGTCTCCCAAGGCCATGAGGAGTATTCGATTGCCACGAAAGCCGACGACCTCCACGGGGATTCTCTTTCCGCCGCGAGGAGGCTGCACGTAGCACAAGTCGCCGATGTGCATGACGGGGCCGGTGGCTTCAATGGTTAGCCCGACAACGTCCACAACCTTGCCGAATACGCCAATAGACTGGGTTGTCTTGACGCGTTCGATATAGGGCTCCAGAGTGAACACGGCCGCGCGTTATCCTGTCATCGCGTCGAGGATGCGACGCAACTGTTCATCCAACCGGGCGTCGACCGACATGGTCTCTGTTTCGAGCATACACCCCCCCGGCGCGACCCGTTCATCCGGGGAAATGACCAAATCCGTTAGTCCGTCCAGATGCGCGCCCAAGTCGATGCTCTGTTCGCGCATAGCTGCGAAATCCCTCGGGTTAAGCCGGATGGTAACCCGCTCTCGATTGACGAGATGCTCAAGGGCGGCGCGGACAGTATTGCGGACGACCTCCAAGTCAATGTGAGCCTCGCGGGCCAAAATGCGGTGCGTAATCGCACCGACGAGTTGAATGACTTGTGTTTCGAGAGAGTCCAGAAAAGACTCCCGGGTCTGGCGCAAGTCGCCGGATATGGCCTGGAGGGCATCCAACACGCCGGCGACAGACTCCTGAAACTGAACCGAGGCCGCCGCAAGCCCTTGCTGTACGCCTTCTTCGTAGGCAGCCTGCCGAATGCTGTCGGCTTCTTCGTTTGCCTGCTGAATAATGGCAGCGGCCGTCATTTCGGGAGTGACAACAGGCTCACTCTCCGAATCTTCGGCGAACGCGCTGGGCGCGGTTTCTTGAAGCACATTGCGTTCGTATCGCTCGAACGCGTTTGCCTCGGGTTCAGTCGATTTTATGATTCGTGCCAAGGGGAACTCCCCCCCTACCGCAGTTCTGGTCCGGTTTTCTCATGGCATAGCCTCGGAGTATTTCCCGTGAGCATCCGGCACCGGTGTTCGGCCGCACTGGCGCCCAACGCAAGCTAGACGACAATCTCGTCGGCTCCGCCGGAACGTCCCTGAATGACGATTTCACCGCTTTCTTCAAGCCGCCTGATGACGGTGACGATCTTCTGCTGGGCTTCTTCGATGGTGCGCAGGCGAACGGGGCCCATGTACTCCATCTCTTCCTTGATCATTTCGCGGGCGCGCTCGGACATGTTCTTGAAGATCTTGTCCGCAAGTTCCGAGTTTGCGGTCTTCAGCGCGAGAGCAAGCTCTTTCTGTTCGATCTCGCGAAGGGCCTTCTGAATGCCGGAGTCGTCCACGAGGATCAAATCGTCGAAGGTGAACATCAAACGCGCGATTTCGTCGGCCAGTTCCGGATCGCGCTCTTCGAGATCGGCCATGATCGTTCGCTCGGTGCCGCGGTCGATATTGTTGAGAATCTCCGCGACGTCCTTCACGCCACCCGCAAACGTGAAACCTTGGCTGAACACGGAGGCCATTTTGCGTTCCAGCACGCGCTCAACTTCGCGAACGATTTCAGGAGGCGTGCGGTCCATCGTTGCAATGCGCATGACCACGTCGGTTCGCACGTCTTGAGGCAACGCGGACAAAACGACGCTGGCCACGCCCGGCTGAAGGTGCGCGAGAATTAAGGAGATGGTCTGCGGGTGTTCGTCTTGGATAAAGGTCGATATCTGCGATGGATCGGCGCGCTTAAGAAACTCAAACGGGACTTCCTGCAAGCTGCTCTGAAGCCGCGTCAGGATTTCGAGGGCGCGCTCGGGACCCAAGGCGGATTCGAGCACATGCCTTGCGTAATCAATGCCGCCCGCCGTGACGTAGCGGTTGGCAAGGTACATTTGGTGGAATTCTTCAATAATCGCTTCGCGAATCTCGGGCTCGATCGAACCCAGGCTTGATAGATCGAGCGTAAGCTGCTCAATCTCCTCTTCGCTCATCTTCGAGAGGATCTTGCTGGCCTGTTGCGGGCCCAGGCATGCAAGGAAAATGGCGGCCTTGGTGCGGCCATCCAGTTCTGCGAGTTTTTGTCTAGTTTCTGCTGACACTGTATTACTCGCGTTCGCTCAACCACGTGCGCAGTAGAGCGGCCACTGCTTCAGGTTGCTCTTGCGAAACCCGCTCGACTTCGCCGGCAATCTCGCGCTTTCGAAGTTCTTCCGGTCCTGCCGTGGGCACTTCGAATCGCGCTATTTCTTCTTCCGGCTCGATTGGAATCGCGGCGCGCAACAACATCCTGCGCACCATGAGGAACGCGACGGCCACCGCGCCGAGTTTCAGAATCATCGATAGTGTGTCTTGCCAGTTCGCCATAAGTGATGCCGTCTGAACGGCCTCGAAGGCGGATGTAGCCGCCGTCAACTTGTCCAGTTCGAATGGGTGGTCGCGTACTTCAACCAGGTTTTCGTCAACGCCGCACGCGGAAGCGACTAGGACTTTGTACGTGTCCAGTTCTTTCTTTGTGCGTTCTGTGTACACCTTTTGGCCGGTCGGTTTACCATCCGCGCCTACTTCATCATTATACCGCCCTTGGACGATTGCGGTGACGTGTGTGGTGGTGGCACTACCTGGCGTGGTTTCGCGGGTGATGGTTTTCTTAGACGGCATGAAGTTGTCAAGCGTTTGCTCTGTCGTCGTGGAGTTCTGTTCGCTGCCTGGTGCGGGCGCGTCGTCCGGCAAGTTAGCACGCGCTCCAGCAGGACCTTCCGGCGCACCTTGGGTTGAAGTTGTTGTACTCGTGGAACTCAAGCTGCTGATAGGAGTTCCGGCTTTGACCTCTTCCGATGTCTCGGTGGTTCGGCTATTGTCGATATCGAGTGCCACGCGGACGACACTGCGAACGCCGAATTCGAGCAGGGCATCTTCCGCACTCTTCTCCAACTCTTTGCGGTATTTGCGAGCGTACTCCAACTTGGAGTTGGCGATGGAATCGAAATCGTCTTCCGAGGGTGCGTTAAGAGTCTTTCCGTCAACCGTGACCAGATTAACGTGGTCTCGCGTGAGGTTTGCGCCGCCGAAGGTGGTAATGGTGCCCAATACTGCCTTGACCTGTTCCTCGGAAAGGGGCTGGCTGACATCCAGGGTAACTGTCGCTTCGGTGGGCTTTTGCTCCGAGGCGAAGAGTTGTTCTTTCGCCTCGCGAATCATGACGTAGGAACGGTTGACGAATGAATACTGATTGAGTTGGTTTTGGAGCTCGCCCATCAAGGCGCGTTGATACTTCACATCCTGCGCGAACTTGTTTTCCATCAGATTGGGAGAATTGAAAATCTCGAATCCAGCGATACTGCCTTGGGATTTGACGAGGCCAGCAGCATTGATCTTGACGCGCATGTCGCTGCGGTATTGCGAAGGGACGAGAATATTTCGTCCGCTGCTATCCGTATGAAAAGGCACTCCGGCGTCATCGAGGGAGCCTTGGACGGCCACCATGTCCTCCGGGGAGAGGTTTGTGAACAACTCCACGTATTGGGGCCGGCTCGTGTAGTAGACGAGGATCCCGATGAGGGTCACCGTGAAAAGGGCGGCGATGACCATGTTGACTCGGGCGCTTGTGGATAGTTTCTGCCAGGCATTGACTATCCCTTCCCACAATTGACGGAAAAATTCCACGGGCGGTACCTTTCGTGACTCAGGCGTTAAATCGCCTTCTGGTTACGCTTCTTGCCTTGTGCCTATGGCGCGTCCCCATACGTCATGCCGTGCCCGTGCTCTTGCGCCGTCACCGTGAGGTCTGAAGTCGTCCGCGGAATTGCCGATCCCTGCACCGTCTCGGCTGCCCCGCCTGAGGAAAGCAATCGCGTCGCGGGAGCAGAAAGCCACCGCGAAGCAAACTGGGTCAATTCAATTTTCAGCTCCGCGCTAGTGCCAGCGGGAACCCAAATGGCTTGCCCGCCGTCTCGCAACTCGTAGGGAACCTCCTGCGCCAACAGATAGTTCGACATGGCCTGGGTCTCTGAAGCCGACAGGCCGGTCGCCAGAGGTTCCAAACTGCCGGGCCGTTGCCCCGCCGCGATGGCAAGATAGAGGGCCATCGGCGCGAGACACCCTACGACCATACAGCGATACCGGTCGCTCAGCGGCAGGTCATGCCACTGCGACCGGACGCTCCCTGCGAGTTGACGGAGAATTCTCACAGAAATTGTCCTGTCTTCGTTGGGTGACTGGATTACTCCCCTCACCCCTATTCAACTCATGGCGTCGGTCCAAAACGCCACGATGCGCATCGGTTCGAGGCGGCTATCCGCCTCTCGCCGTTACACTTGCATCCGCATAATCTCTTCGTATGCGGCCACAATCTTGTTGCGGACGGTCATCATCGTTTGAAAAGACAAGTCTGCCTTTTCCACGGCGACCACCGCTTCGGTGACATCCTTAATTTCGCCTGCCACCAGCTTCTTGATGGTCATGTCGGCTTCGGTCTGCAGGCGTTGCACTTCCCCGATCGACTCGGCCAGCACTTCCTTGAAGGACTTGCCTTCACCCGGCGTTTGCGTCGGGGCAGTTCGCATCAACGACGGATCGAATTCAACCCGCTTCGGACCAACGCCGCCTACGGATAGGGGATTGATGGGGTCAGCCATGATGCTTACTCCCCACACGCCCTACTCCGAGCAGTTCTCGTTTATGTCCCGTTGTGCTCATCGCCTATACCTGTAAGATCTCGAGCGCCTTTTGGCTCATGCGCTTACCGGACAAGACCACCGCAACGTTTGCCTCGTAGGCCCGTTGCGCGGAAACCAAATCGACCATCTCCACCGACAAGTCCACGTTGGGGTATTCCACGTACCCGTTTTCATCCGCAAAGGGATGATGCGGGTCATAGACTTGCCTCAACGGGGACGGATCGCTTAGGACTTCCTTGACCTTGACGCCGAACTTCTCCGGCTCCAGCATGGGCTGGAGTTGTTCGCCCGACAAAATGGCCATCTGGCGCCGAAACGCCCCGCCCTTGACCGTGGCGGGCGTCAGGGCATTTGCGATGTTGTTCGCAATGACGTTCATCCGAGTCCGTTGGGCTCGGAGTCCGCTCACCGCGATTTCTCTCGCTGATATTGCCTCAAGCATCGTACCGAGGCTCCTACCTGACGCCGGTCAACATGTCTTTAACCATCTTAAACTGTTTGGCCAAGAGACTACCATATGTTGTATACCTTCCGGTATTTTCGGCCAAATCGGCCATCTCTTGTTCCAGGTCGACCTTATTGTAATCATTTTTCGACGTAAGCGCAACCCGCTTAAATTGTGGCTGCCAACGTTCAGCCTCAAGATGTTGGGGCAGGGTCTTGCGGAGAGAGACGCGCCCGTTTCCATCTAGGGCATCACGAAGGGTAGCCTGGAAATCCAGGCGCACCGGGTTGTAGTTGGGGGTGTCGACGTTCGCGATATTGTTGGCAAGAAGGTTCTGGTTGAGGACCGCAACCCGCATCCCTTCCTGCAGTACGCGAACCGCGCTCACCCCCTCAAAAGGCACGTCTAGATCTCCTCCTTTCCACAAAACTGGACCTAAAAACTTCTCCGTCGAGAAAGGCAAGTGCAATGCCCATGCCAAGGATGGTCTCTCTTTCAATCCCTTAAGGCCCAATAGGTTAAGCATTGGAGGCGTTTTCAGAGACTGTGGTCTGTGGAAAACATTGCCCGCTTCTCGGTCGTATTCTTCCCAGTGGAGGCCACAGAGGCTCAACAACCTAAGGGGACCTGAGATATTTTGAAGATCCCCACAAAGTCTTGTACGTTCTGGAGGTCCTCGCAGGCTGGTTGTCTATGAGTTGCCTGTTGTGGTCCTTGCACGCCTCCTTTACTTTGGGGGACGGCGCTTCTCCGCAATGCTCCAACTTCGCAGACCCCGGCTCCTGGAGTAGTCGTTTTGTATGGGAGCATGCGGTAATCGGAGGCGTGTGCCGCGCCTACAGAGCGGTCGTTAAGGAGGGGCTGTAACCTTGGGCGTCGTCCTCCTTTGCCCCTCCACTTCGTTTCGGGGAATCGGCGGACCCTGCCCAAGGCTATTATGCGATGCGCCTTTGGCGCGGAAGTCCGACCATTGGGTGGTGTTACATTCGGGTGGATGTCCAAACCGATGTGCGGTGCGCCTATGGCGCGGAAGTCCGGCCATTGGGTGGCGCCAGGTCAGCGAGGCTGGAGGATCTCCAAAAGGCTGCTACTCCCTAATTCATGACGCAGGCTCCTTATGTAGGAACTTATGTAGGAACTTATTGCGAACAACCAGGTCAAGGTGGTAGTCTTTCGCATTCCGTATCGAGACCACGATTCCTTTCTGACATGGAGCGAAGGAGGACAATCTGTCATGGGCAAGTTGGCGATCAATGGGGGCACACCTGTCAGAAAAGAGTCGGCCAAGTGGCCCCAATGGCCTATCCACACCGAGAGCGACGTGCGCTTGCTTTCGGCCATCACGAAATCCAATCGGTGGTCTTTTGATGGACCGTACGAATGGCAGTTCGCGCGTGAGTTTGCGGCCTATCATCGGTCGAAGTATGGACTGTGTTGCGCAAACGGGACCGTGGGCATTCAGCTTGCCATGGAAGCACTCGATATCGGCGCATACGATGAAGTCATCGTCCCTGGAATAACGTGGCAAGCGACGGCTGCCGCCGTGTTGGATGTGAACGCGGTCCCCGTGCTTGTGGATGTTGAACCCGACACGTGGTGTCTCGACTTGGCGAAGGTCGAAGCGGCCATCACCAAGAAGACGAAGGCCGTGATCGTCGTGCATTTGTACGGAAGCATGGCGGATATGACCAAGCTTCAAAAGCTGTGCAAGAACCACGGCTTGTATCTGATTGAAGACTGCGCGCACCAGCACGGTGCATTCTGGAAAGGCAAGGGCGTCGGCGCGCTGGGCGATATCGGCAGTTTCAGTTTCCAGGAAAGCAAGGTGCTTTCGTGCGGCGAAGGCGGCTTCAACATGTGCCAGGATAAGGTGCTATTCGAGCGCCTGTATTCGTTGCGCAATTGCGGCCGCGGTTACAAAGACGATTTCACGCACGCCATACAGTCGGGCAACTTCCGGTTAACGGAGTGGCAAGCGGGCATCCTGTTGGGTGGTCTGTCGCGCCTTGATGCGCAAGTGAAGCATCGCGACGAGAATGCGATTTATTTGAACTCGCTGCTGGCGCAGATTCCGGGCATCGTGCCGATGCGCCGCCGGAAAGAGATCACGCAAGCGAGCTACTTCAATTTTGCCTTCCGCCTGGATTGGAACAAGATCCCGGCAAAGGGCATCAATAACGCGCATTTCTCAGCAGCGCTTTCAGCGGAGACAGGGGCGGGATTTGAGCCTCCCTACGAGCCACTCAACCGGTGCTCGCTGTATAAGCCTCACACGAAGCGCAGGCACAATCTTTCTCCCGAATACTGGAAGAAGATCGATCCCAGCCGCCTATCGCTGCCGGTTTGCGAATCGGCGCATTTTTCGAACGGCGTGGCGGTACACCATCACGTTCTGCTTGGCACCAAGAAGGACATGGAGTGCATTGCGACGGCGGTTGCCAAGGTGGTCGAGAATATAGGGGAAATCAACCCGGCGGGACCGCAGGCTAAGCGCAAGCGTTATCGCGCGTTGGCCATTTAATCGAGTATCCTCCAGGTTAATTGCTGATTTTGCTGTGCGGCAAGGTGGCCGTGTTGAGCGAATGCTCCGCTGGGGTATGCGTTATTTTGTCGCTTGTACAGAGGTGATAGGGTTGCATTATTTTTCGATGACGAATACACTATCGCCGCACGGACAATTACTTGGATTGTGGACGCGACTAAATATGCTACGCCCCGAGAGACGCCTCGCATGGCGGTGATTCCTCTCACGCAGTCTGGCCCCGATAAGGGCGGCAGCTTCGAGTATCACTGGGCTGGCTCGTACTTGCAGGCTCATCTGCTGTCCGACGTTGGCAAAAAGCGAACCCGCAATGAGGACGGGTGTATCTTGTGTGCGCCCGAAGATAGACTCATTGTAAATGAGCGGGGTGTGTTTCTCGCGGTTGCGGACGGTATGGGCGGCGTCAGCGGGGGCGATTTCGCAAGCCGGCTGGCTCTTCAGACTATGGTCGACGAGTACTACAACTCGACCGAGCAAAATGTCCCCTCCCGCTTACGCGATTCCATCGAGCAGGCCAACCGCCGCATTTTCGAAGAGGCGGAGAATCATCCTGAATACTTTGGCATGGGAACCACGGTCTCGGCTGTGACAATCATCGGAGACCACGCATACATCGCGCAGGTTGGCGACAGCCGGGTGTACCTGCGCCGAGGGAAAGACCCCGTTTGCCAACTAACCGACGACCACAGCCTCGTCGCGGAGCAAGTGCGTAACGGTTACATCTCAGAGCAGGAAGCGCGCACGCATTCGCTGAAGAACCTTATCACACGCGCGGTTGGCACCAAAGAAGCCGTCAAGGTGGACCTCTTTGCGTTGAAGCTTAGACTCAATGACACGATCCTCATCTGTTCGGACGGTTTGTCGAATGTTGTGGACGATGCTGAGATTTCGAAGGCGCTCGCGGGAGACAATCTCCAAGGGGCGGCGCGCGTTTTGGTTGGGCGCGCGCTGGAAGCGGGTGGTCCCGATAACATCACGGCGGTGCTCGCGCGCGTGTGTTCGCAACCGCCGCGGTCCAGACTCGAAGAGGGCGCCGAAAGAGTCAACCTTGCCGGGCCGGGAATTATTGGGGCAATTCGGCGGCTGATCTCTTAGTTGCCGTTATCCAACTAGACCAAAAGTCCAGCGCGTTGGCCATCTTCCTTCCGGTGTAAACCATGCCCGCTATTCGGCCCAAATGTCCCTGATCGCATCCTCTTGATTGAAGCCTGCAGGGACCTTTGTGCTTGGCCGGTTGGCAAAGTACCAGTCGATCTTCTGGCCGTCATTTCCATCGACAG